>CAZVXB010000010.1:0-13274 GCA_964630965.1 Candidatus Woesearchaeota archaeon
TACCCATGTCGCATCTCCACGGCAGCTCAAATTTTATATTGTGTCCACATTTTTTGCATACAACAGCCACATCAACAAAATTAGCAACATGGCCAGAAGCCTCCCAAATCTTGGGATTGGTGATAATAGACCCATCAATACCCACAACATCATCGCGTTGGTGAACGTGATAGTGCCACCAAGAGCGTTTAAGATTATTTACGAGCTCAACACCGAGTGGCCCAAAATCCCAGAACCCTGCCAACCCCCCATACACCTCTCCTGAAGGATAGGCAAGACCCTTGCGTTTACAAAACGTAGCCAGTTCATCAATACTTATAGAATGAATAGACGTGTTCTTTTTCACAGCCATACAAGTCAAAGAAAAAACCTCTATATAAAGATAAGCGCGGACCAGGATTCGAACCTGGGGGATACTCGGGCTGCAGCCGAGCGCGTTAACCGCTTCGCCATCCGCGCGCGAGTCTAAGCGAGCGAGAGGATACTAAAAGCTTTGCTTTTTCCATCCGCGCGCAATGTACGGAGCGTCAATTGGTTTTTAAAGATAGTGATAAGAAAAAATAAAGAAAAAAAGAACAAGTCTTAATTGTCGTCTTCCTTGCTAAGTTCGGCTATACGTTCTCCAACTCCTTGTGATTCTTTATCGAGGCGTTGTTTGTATTCACTCAACAGCTCAATCTTTTCCTCACGAGTCAAAAACTGGCGCATACCAGACTCGCACGAAGACCCATAACAACAGGTATTCATAGAAATTTCCCTCCTTTCACAGCTCTTAATATCGGACATACGATATTCTAAATAAAGATATATTTAAATCTATCGGATAACCGATATATAAAACGTTTATATAGCAAAAAGGATACAAAAGACAATGAAGAAAGAACAAGGTTGTTGTGATATGCGCGGACTATTATCGTTCCTTATTCTGTTTATGATTTCAAAAAAACCCATGCACGGCCAAGATATCGCTCTCGAGCTCGAACGCAGAAAGGGATGCAAACCGAGCCCGGGCACCATCTATCCCGCATTAAAAAACTTACACGAGCAAAAACTCATCAAAGAAAAACGAGAAGGTAGACACATCATGTACGAATTAACCTCTGATGGAAAGAAGGCATTTGAAGAAGCAAAAAAACAGTTTTGTCAAACATTCAACGACGTTCTTTAACTAAATCCTGTAATAAAAGTCGAACCCTATCATTAATCTCCCGCACCCGTAACACAATACTCGGTTCATCCTCTTGAGAACAATCGGTAACAGGCCAGACGTCAGTTACCTCTGAAGGAAAAAGAGAAGCATCGACGTCATTGGCAACTACAATAATTCTATCGGCCCAAGCAATAAGAGAATCAGAAACAGGCAGGGGAGCATCGGCAACAGATGTAATGCCATAAGAAGCGAGAACTTTCTTTACAAGAGGAGCCACATACGGCGTAAGAGGTCTAAGTTCAACACCAGCACTTTTTACTTGGTGTTGTGTTCCCGCGTACTTTCTAAAGAGAGCCTCCCCTACCTTGCTCCTAAAACGGTTGTGTTTACAGATAAAGAGTATTTTCATGCTACACCAAAGAGAGTTCAAATCCCTCTTACGACCCCGACAGGATTTGAACCTGCGACCCTCTGCTTAGAAGGCAGATGCTCTATCCAGGCTGAGCTACGGGGTCAATAAATCCAACAAAAATCGTTATTTAAACTGTCGCTCGTACAAAACTACGACCCCATATGCACATTCTTCAAAGGGATATGTCTCCGAACAGAACGAGGAATATGTCGAACACATGAAAACCTAAATAAAACAAAAGCAAATACAACAAGACAAAGAAAATAGAATAATGTAAAAATAACCGAAAGTTCAGAGAGCTTGAAAAGACCTGCTGAATAGATAAGAAACAAATGAATACCTGCTATAAGTGCTCCGAAAAGAGCAAACCATCCAAAGAAGAGCAACGTTCTACGGCGCATCATGAGCCACCTTCCTTGAGTGTGAGGGGAATTAATCGTCGAGCACGAGGATTATGGGAATAATCGTGGGCACGTTCATATCGTGCACGTAAGTAACGATAAACCGCAAAAGCTATGCCTGCAAGAATAATAACTAAGAGTATCCACGAAAAGGAACGTCCCGAGAAGTCTGTTATTGAACGACCCGTGGTTAGAACTCCTCCTTCGGTTTGATTCGTAACATTTTCAGGAGAGGTTGGCGAGCCATCCGAACCAGGTACAGGTACATCAGGAGTCGAACTTGCATTTGACTGTGGTCGAGGAGCTCCGCCACCGCCACCGCCACCTGCTCCACCACCTCCACCGCCTCCTCCTCCGCCTCCGCCACCTCCCCCGCCGCCGGGGCCCCCACCAGTCGAGGTCGCAATATCAACATCGAACGAACGAACCTCAGAGAGATAGGAATTACCTGCACTATCCGTACAATTAACATTCCAGGTATAACCTCCCACCGGAAGAGTACGACTCATGCTCACAAGAGAAGTTCCTCCACCAGAAACCGAAATAGAATCAACACTAACGTCATCAATAAGTAAAGAACAAGAAGAAGGAGAACTATCACTCACATTAAAAGAAAAAGTAAGAGGCATCTGATCCGTAGTAAACGCGGCCTCATCCCCAGGGCCCACAAGTTCAACAAGAGGAGAGGTTCTATCTAAAGAGAAACTTCGATTAAACAAAGCGAACGCAGAATCATCAACGCTCGACTGTGCAAGACAGTTCCAATGATAATTCCCTTCATCGAGTCCATCAACACTGTAGGAAAACGATGAGAACGTCGCATTTACATCGGCAAAGAGAGTGTCCGAGTAAACAAGAGAAGAACTCACATTCCAAACAAAGAGAGTACTATTTGTAACCGATATGCCCTCTGGCGTTGTAGCGTTACACCCAAAGAGAACAGGATCTTCTGCAAGAGTCGCATTTGCCTCGGGAAAGCTAAGAACGGAACGAACTCCACCAACGATGAAAGTAAAATTAGAAGAGGTGGCGCTGTTGTTCAAGACATCAGTAGCATTACATGACCAAGAATATTTTCCTGCAGGAATAGCAGTAACATTAAAGTCGACGGTTGCAAAACTTCCACTAACCGCTCGCGTTTGATTAAATACAAGGAGGTTCAAGGCGGGACGATAGAGGGCCATGCCCACAGAAGCGAGTTGCCAATCACTCGCGTTACATACAAACGTATAGTCTGAAAGAGGAGTTTGGAATCCATGAGCAGGAGTTGATTGATTAACCCAGGGAGAAAACATATCCAAAGTAAGAAGAGCACGATCTATATCAATTCTACGGGAAGTCCCGTTAGCATGCTGTACGAGCAACCCTGTCCTATTCAAAAGAAGTTCAAGTTGTGAAGGAGTACGTCTTTGCCCTGTTTTATTCAATGCGTCAGACAAAAGTGTAAGGGCTCCCGCAACCATGGGCGTAGACATAGAAGTGCCTGTCTGCTCACAATAGGCTCCACCAATACACGTAGAATTGATGAGAGTGCCGGGGGCGGCAAGAAGTTGTATGGAGGAAGCAAAATTAGAATAATCTTCAGCAGCACTGTCGTCTTTATTCGTAGCAGAAACAGCCGTGGCATTTTGCAAGCAAGCCGGAGAGCTAATACGTGTAGGATCAGCATTATTTCCTGATGAAGCAACAACAGATACATTCAACCGAGTTAGCGAGTTGACTCCGTTTCTCAAACTGACGAAAGAAGAATCGCAATGACTCGAGAAAAGAGAGCTACTACTTATACTGATACTAACCACAGAAATATTATACGTATTAACGTACGTTCCGCACCAAGTAAGAGCTCGAGCAATGGCTGCGGTAGAAGCTCCCGTACCAGAACTTCCACTAAAGACCTTTACCCCAATAAGATTGGCGTCGGGAGCAATACCTTTAGTGCCCCCGTTAGCAGCCGCAATACCTGCAACGTGCGTACCATGACCATTGAAATCGCTAACGCTACAATTAACTCTACAAGGATTAGAAGCACAGTCTACATTACACCCCACAACATTTTTACTGCTCAAATCAGGATGACTAAAGTTAATTCCCGTATCAACAAAACAAATAGTTCTTCCTCTGCCCGTTATATTTACTCCCCCAATAGTTCGCGTCCAGGCAGTCTGAGCAGAAGTAATAGAAACAGAATCTTGAAGAGAGATATTGAAGTAAGCCATAGGTTCAATAGATTCAATAGAATCATCTCGTACAAGAGCCCTAAACTCGGGAATAGAAAGATTAACGACCATGCTCCTTGGAGAAAGCTGTTCCCTGATACGTCCTTGCCCTAAAGACGTTTGAAAAGTGCGTCCCTCTTTAAGAGAAATAATTACTTCAGAAAAACCATTTGTCTCAAGATCGGAAACAATAGGAGGACTAAGAACCCGTAACTCTGGATCAACAGCAAAGGTAGGCCTATGCTGATTAGGTCCAAACTCTATAACTTCCGTAGGGCTGGAGAGATTAGAAGGAGCACGGGGGCCGAAAAAGATAGAGGAAAAAGACCGGTCATTAACGACAAATCCAGTTAGAGGAGCTCTATCAAGAGGAGAAACAAGAAGGAACAAAAACATGAAAAGCCCCAAACCCAACAAGAAAAAACGAATCCCTCTCCTCATGTAAGAAACGAGCAAAAATGATATATAAAAGTATGGTTATATAGACGGAGAACGACGGTTCCAACGCATACGCAAATAACGATAAACAAAGAAGGCAATAAGCACCCCAAGAACACCAATACCCCACGTTGAAAGAGTAGATTTATTCTTATCAGATATAGCAAATCCTGTAACTGCGGATCCAGAAAGGAAAATATCTTCACGAACCGTGATGCGGTCATTTTCTGTCGCAATATCCATTACAAGCGTAAATTCTCCAAAGCTATCTTTAGGCAACTCAAACGAAAAGGAATGGGGCCCTCGAGCACTGGAACCTAAAGAAACAAATTCTTGACCGGAAGCAACTTCAATAGACGCAGCGTTATAGAGAGAATAACTCACCGTAACTCTTCCCCCCCTTCCAGTCAAATCTTCAAGCGTGTAATTAACTTCAAGTCCTGATGCGCTTCGCTCATAAGAATCGAATACGAAGTCGAACTCCGCAGGAATAACTTCAATAGGGAACGAGAGAGGAGCGTCGAGTTCATTACAAGAACCCACCAGACCAATAACGTGCGTTCCTGAAGAAAGACTTCGAGGCAAGGTCAAACTAAACGAATACGTTCTTCGCTGACCCGGGCTAAGAGAGATAAAGTCTCCTCTTCCTACCCACTCCCGATAAATACCTGAACCTTCAAGAGTACAATTATTCAAAAATCGATTACCTTGATTAACAAAATCAAGTGTGAGATTAATGCTATACCCTGGTCGAATAGTCACGTGAGGTATATGTTCATACCCTAATTTAGGCAACACAAGACTTCCAACATCAACGGATACACCGCCGCCTCCACCGCCGCCTCCGCTCCCGCTCGAGCCCGGATTAGATGCCCCTCCAACACTAAAACTTGTGGAGCTCTGACCAGAGTTTCCTGAAGCATCGGTAACCGACACATGAAGTTGATAATCTCCATTTTGTGCAACGTTGAAATTAGTATTAGCACATTGAGGCATCACAACTACAAGAACGGCCCCGGCTCCAACTTTAGTTAACGTATAAACGCATGTCACCGTGCTTGCATCAGTAACCGTGAGTGAAAGAGGGATATCTTGTTTAGATGAGAAAGTACCCGTGGGACTAGTGAGCGTTATAGAAGGGGCAACGCTATCCTTTGAAATGCTTCTATTAATAGAAGACGTAGCGTGCCCAGCAATATCAAAACATTCAATGCCCCAAAGATAGGACCCTTCGGTATCAATATCGACATCGAATTGGTTTGTTCCATTTTCAGGAGCCTGATCAGTAGAACTCGCCCCCCATGCACCTGAAAAGTCGGTAAGAAGATTGCATTCTTCCAAATCGCTATCATTGACAAAAAACACAAGTGCATTCGCTGAAGCATTAGTCGTGAACCCCTGGGGAGGAGAAAGGAGATAAAGAGTAGAAACATCAGAAACGATAGTAAAGGTGCTATCCGCTCGACTTACCAACCCCGTGCTATCGTTAGCATAGAGAGAAAGCGTCTGAACACCGAATGCAAGAGAAAGCGTAGTATTCTGACAAGAAGGAAGAGATACATTGGTAACACCATTATCTAAACTATACCAACAACTATCAAGAGAAAAATCAGAAACGATAAAATCGAACGCGAGAGATTCGTTAGTATTGTACGTTGCACCTGATTGAGGCTGCACTATAGAAACAGAAGGGGCGACGAGCCCTTCAGTATAATCGATAACGACAGAAGAAAGACTCGAATCACTCGTGGGAGAGTCCCGAACGAAGTCTGCCCGGTACTGGAAGTAAGTTCTGTTAACAAGAGAAAGAGAAGAAGGAGAACTAAGAAGAATACTATTCCAAGCATCACCTAAACAAGCAGAATCATCACACACACGAACGAATAAAACAGGAGAAGTGCCCGTATATGTCCAACTAACATTATTCCATCTACTTGGATGAGATGCATTGAAAACAATACTGGTGTAACTTCCCGTTAAATTCTCCCCGCTCAAAACGACAGCCGTACCGTTAAAACTAACGTTTTCATAAACGCCCGCATCAAAATCTCCCTGACTTGTTGTCTGAAAAATACTAAACCCGGTTAATGTAGGAGTTGTAAAGAGAAGAAGAGCGCCCAGAGCAAGAACGGAAAGTAAAACAATAATAAAAACCCCTTTCTGCCCCTGTTTATACATCATGTCCACAGGAAAAAATGCTATATAAAGATTATCGCGTTCACGCCAAGATATAAAAAGAAAAAAAGACAGTTCTAAGGGTGGATATACAAATTACATTTCTTGGAACAAGCAATGCGATACCAACCGCACAACGAAACCACCCCAGTGCGTGGTTAGAATGGGGGGCTGAACGAATATTGATTGATTGTGGAGAAGGAACCCAAAGACAATGCAAGAAAGCAGGACTCAACCCTTGCAAACTGACTAAGATTCTCCTCACACATCTTCATGGAGACCATGTGCTAGGCCTTCCAGGACTTATGGAAACATTGGGCATGTCGGAGTATTCCCGCGAATTAGATATCTATGGGCCCCGAGGAACAAGTCAACATATTGAGATGCTTCAACGACTCTATGGAAAATTTTCTATACGATATAAAGTTCATGAATTGCCCTGCACGATTGAAAACGATGAATGGGAAATTAAAGCAGAGCCCATGGAACATAACGTGTCAACATGGGCCTATGCATTCATAGTAAAAGAAAAGCGCAGACTCGATAAAAAGAAAATAGCTAAACTTAAACTTCCCAACGGCCCCATCATGGCAGAATTACAAAAAGGAAAAGATATACAGGTAAATAAAAAGAAAATAAAGGCAAAGGATGTTACGTATATACAGCCAGGAAAAAAAGTCGTGTTCATTACAGACACGAAAATAAACCAAAGAGCAATTATTATTGCAAAGGATGCAGATCTTCTCGTATGTGAAGCAACGTATGCGGAAGATGAAGAAGAATATGCGCTTAATTATAAACACCTTACCTCAAAACATGCAGCAACTATTGCAAAGAAAGCTAAAGTGAATAAACTCGTTCTGAACCATATCGCCCAGCGCTATGAACAGAGATTAGAGCAAATAGAAAAAGAAGCAAGAAAGGTATTCAAAAACACAAACGCTCTAAAAGACCTTGAGCAAATTACAGTTTAATTAATGACTGGTGCTTGAAGGAGAGATATAGATGATAGTGTCTCCTCGTAGAAATACAAGACCTAAATTCTTGGTCATCTGACCATTGTGCATCTCTTTAGTGTTGTCAAGGACCACGTTAATGTGAATGTCGAAAGCACGAAGAGTGCCTACAAACTGTTTATCGTTCTTAAGTTGAACAATAACTTCCTTACCGCGTGAAGCGTTAAGAAGATCGAGTGGTCGCTCAATTGTTTGTGCCATGCATCGATTCATAATAGACACTATTTAAAACTATGTGTGGTCGAGAGGCAGATTTTAATAGTGCGAAGTATAGGAGATAGTATAATGGTTGGCCAAGCAGGAAAAAGGGGAGAGCATACAGTTATAGCGACGGTATTACTCATTCTCCTTACGCTTGTGATTATAGGAATTTTAATTGCATTCGTTCTTCCTGAAATAAGAAAAGCAACATCAGACAACGTGGCCTGCCAACGCCTGCTTAATAAAATAGTTATAGAAAATTTTGGATATAATTGTAACTTTGCAGATGATACTGCATGCGTATACAGAACCGCTTTTTCCGTTTCTGTCAGAGATGCACGAATTGAAGGATTACATGTAGTGCTCACCGGAGAAGGAAACTCAGTCACACGCGATATAAAAAACAACGTGACTCTAAGAGATATACGTATGCTCGATAAAACCTATTTTGGAAGCATACTCGAAATTCCTCCAGAACAGGGTTCGAGAAGTTATGTCGTGCGAGGAAAGTACGACCGCGTGGATATTGTCCCCATTTTAGCCAATGATAAAATCTGCACAGAAGGGGTCGTTGCACTCACACCTGTTGCCTGTAGCCAAGAAGCGATTGGTACCATTAAAACAGGATGCCTCGGTTTAGACCTTAATAATGACACACTATTTCCAGACACAGAAGACATAGAATATGCCTGTAGCCTCATGTTGCAATACACAAACAACCCGGGACCCTTTTATGCTACAGGCACATGTGGCGCCAACACTACCCAGGATAATTGCATAGACCCTGGCACATGCACTCCTCTTTCTCAAGGATGTGAAAGGTGCTTATGGATAGACTACGATCAAAATGGAGTCGTAGAATACAACGACCTTCAAGCATACCTGACCTTATTCTCTGGGGGAACGTGTGACGCATGTTCTTAAAAGAGTACTTTGAAGTGATGACAGGGCAAACGTTTAAATAACAATAGTATGAGAATCAAATATGAGTTTAGCCCAGAAAATACTAACCCGACTATGTGGTGAAAGAATAGACCAAGAAGGAGTAGCGAATGTTCTGAGAATAATGGGATACGACCCCATTAACGAATTAGGAAAAATATGTTCTCCTTTAGACACAGAAGTTCATGGTCGTTCAGTAGCATTTCCAGGGAAGAGAGGAATAACCTATCACCTCTATGTTATCTCAACTCATCCAACGACTTCACTTG
The DNA here is from genome assembly GCA_964630965.1 of Candidatus Woesearchaeota archaeon. Taxonomy (GTDB): domain Archaea; phylum Nanobdellota; class Nanobdellia; order Pacearchaeales; family GW2011-AR1; genus JBBSZK01. Next base: position 9,221 of record CAZVXB010000010.1, read on the forward strand.
AAGAGACATCAGAGTCATTAGAAATGGGGGGAGAAATTCCCGAACCACACCCTCAAGAAAGAGCAAAATACTACATGAGAGAAATCCCCTATCAGAAACCAGAGTCCCCACAAACTATTTAAACCAATTTTAGCCCTCATCAAACATGAACACAGGAAGAAAGATTTCAGGCGGCAAATATCACGCGAACAGAAAGTCTCGACTCTATGAACGAAAGACACAGGAAAATCTTGTAACGCTTGGAGAAACAAAACGCAAATCCATTCGAAGTCGGGGAGGAGAATATACAACCATACTCTTGCGAACCAACATTGCAAACGTCCAGAGTGGGACATCAATGAAGCAAGTAGAAATAAAGAACGTGATTGAAACACCCCAAAATAAATTCTTAGCGCGCCAGAACCGCCTCATAAAGGGAGCAGTTATCGAAACAACCCTCGGTAAAGCCCGAATAACTAATCGCCCCGCTCGTGAAGGCATGATTAACGCTGTTCTCGTTAAATGAAACAATCCGGAACTAACGGCCAATTAACAGAAAGAGAAACAAAGAGAATTCTTCGCCAAATGGAGATTGAAAAAGGATCAATCCTAATGGAACCTATTCGCGAGGCCGAAGCACCGCCCTTTAAAGTTAAACCGTTTAAGAGGCTTGTTTTGGGCCTCTGTGGGACACAAAGAGAAGTTACAGAAGGAGAACTTGCACGATATCTGGTAGAAGCGGAGTTTAATCCTCCAATAGGCAAATCACAAGATGAAGCAGTACCCTACATTAAATCGCATTGTGGAACACACTATCGTTACGAAGAAAAAACAATCCAGTGGAGACAGTCGGGAGACAACCCGGCAAGATACATAGTTACCGTCGGCAATACCAGAAAAAAATAGAAAGATTTAAATACTTAGACAGGCGAGAGTTTTTAAATCTTTTCATATCTTTCAATGAGCTATATCAAACGCTGTCCTGAATGTGGAAGTATCAGCCTCACGCATGATGACCAGCGAGGCGAAGTTGTCTGTAACGATTGTGGTCTTCTTATTGAAGAAAAAATGGTTGACACTGGTCAAGACACGGGAGGCCAGTTTGATAAAGGTGAAAAGAAAGGACGTGGAGGAGCTCCGCTTTCTATTCAAAAATTCGACAAGGGTCTCACAACTAATGTAGGAGAAATCTCAGATATTTATCGCCTTGACCATGGTCAAACCCGTAAATTCCTTCGTTTGAAAAAATGGCAAGAACGAGTTTCAACCTCTATTGAACGAAATCTTCGTTTAGCAATGGCTGAACTTCGTCGTGAAACCAGCTTCCTTAACCTACCGAACGTGGTAAAAGACGAAGCGGCTCGTGTGTACAATTTCGTACTCCAGCGAGGTCTCGTTCGCGGTCGTTCAATGGAATCAGTAATTGCGGCGTGCATTTATGCTGCCTGCCGATCGTATAACATCCCGCGTACGCTTGATGAAATCGCGGCAACTTCAGACGTCCCTAGAAAAGAAATTGGACGAACCTACAGATTCATGATTCGTAAGTTAGGCATCAAAGTACGACCGAGCTCTCCCAAAGACTACATCTCGCGATTCTCCTCTATTCTCCACTTATCCCCCAAGACGCAAAATGAAGCACTCAAGATTCTTGCAAAGGCAGATATCTCAGAGCTTACCTCCGGGAGGGGCCCTGCAGGCATAGCCGCTGCAGCACTCTACGTTGCTGCTTTGATGAACATGGAAAAACGCACTCAACGAGAAGTAGCAGATGTTGCAGGCATCACTGAAGTCACCATCCGTAATAGATACAAGGAACTTATAGAGCGACTGGGCATAGAAGACAAACTCAAAGAATTCGAACAGAAAAAAGCCACCCCTGAAGCTAAAGCGAAATAGGATTCTAATCCCAAAATTTAAAAGCATAGTGAAAAAGAAAGTCCTGTGCCTTCTTCTCTTAAACCCCAAACAGAACTACAAGAAGCGCGTGCTAATGCCCTACATAAAGTAACTAACGAATCACTCTGGGCAATTAGTGCTGGACTCGACCCTAAACCAACAGATAGCATACTTGCCATTGCAGGTTCAGGAGACCAAGCATTTGCATTGCTCGCAAGTGGGGCAGAAATACGAGCAATAGATAAAGATCAAGCACAACTAACGTACACCCTATTAAGAGCAGAGGCGTTAAGAAGAGGAGACAAAGAAGCGTTTCTAGAAGGAGCAACAACGCTGGACAAAGAAGCACATACCTACTTCGACCCTCCTCGTCTGGATACGATACGAGATAACCTTGCACGGTTAAGCATAAACAACCCTGAAGATATTTTTACGTATGTAACACACTCAAGAAGCAGATTCACCAAAATCTACCTCTCAAATTGCATAGATGATAGAAGCAAAACTCATCCATTACGAGCGCTAGAGAAGCTAATCCTTGCTCTTCACCAACAAGGCCTTATCTATTCAGCCCAAGATGATATTCATCCCGAAAGAGATAAAGAAAACTTACATCGAATAGGATTGGAAATAGATAGAGAACGCACAGAAAGTGCCTACAAAGAAGGAGCACGTAATAATCAACGAGGATTACTCGAATGGTACCCTAAAGTCTACAGAAAGATAACCTAATCCGAACATTTAAAAGAGATTTGAAACTCGTTTCTAAACGCGGGGATGCCGGAGCGGTCAAACGGACTTGGCTTAGGACCAAGTGGCTTAGTGCCTTCAGAGGTTCGAATCCTCTTCCCCGCATTTACTTAACAATACTCGAGCCACTCACAAATCGTGTGCTAAACACTTCTCGATAATAACTAAACGCAGTTCTATAATCAGGGTTAGGAATTTGAGAAATGAAAGAGAATGAATAACGACCTTCATCAACAAGTCTAAGCGTCCCTACTTGAACACTCTCCGACCGAGCCCCACAACCTTCGCACATAATGCTCGTTCCAAGTATGTACAACGGAGGAATAGTACGTTTATTATTTATAAGAATATAAGCAGGCGTGGTAGAGCTCGCATCGTAAGGTCTATCGAGAGAGTACACCGGAACAGCCATCCCAAGATCAGCAGGCCGAGAGCCTGGCTGAGGTATAACAGGAGCATCTGAACGAGCACGTAAATACTCGCGCACGACAGACAATCGTTCTTCTAAGTTAAACAGCCCATCCCCGTTAATTTCAATAAACTGCTCTGCGGTAAGAAGACCATCCCGATAAAATTCAAGAATCAACTGAGCATGATCAGAATACACATCATCGGTATTGAGTGTATCAAGCTCGTTTAATGCACTCTCAGTTGTCCAAGGAATTCGAGCAGAAGGTTCTGAAATAGAATTATCCTGTGAAGTAGGCGTAGTAGGCGCAGGCGTTATCGGCTGTTCGACGCTCATCTCCAATCCTCGTGTGATTGCTTCGTACGTAACACCTTGCAAGTAAAGTAGTTCGGCCTTCTGCGAACTTAGAATAACCTTGCCGTATAACGCCGAGCTTTCAGCAATAAGTTTCTTACCTTCAACGACAGAAAGTGTTTTGGATGCAGAGACCTTTGTATTCAAAGCACGAATAAGATCGCCCTCGCCCTCGCCAAAGAGAAATTCATCATCGTTTTGCAGTTGTTCTTTAGCAACCACGTTAAGAACACTCAATGTCTCATTGCGCGCACCGACATTATTAACCGTAAGAGCCCGATCAACGCTTTGCGCATCAAGCCAACATCCCACTCGCGCATCATCACACACTCCAACCTTTACAAACCGAGCAGGGTCAGTCGTACGACCTGGATTCTCAGTAGCACAAATACGAGAAATCCCTCTATTGTACACAGCAGGATCAACAGCTTCCTGAGCGGCTTCTTGAAGATTAGGATTGAGCAGAGCAGTAGGACTCAAACGGCCTGAAATACATTCATCTTCAGTCGCAATATCTCTTCGTTCAAGCTCGTCCTGTACAAAACTATCTCGAATCTGGTTAAGAGCAAAACTCGTGGTCACTTGTTTGAACCCACATTCTTCTTTATCATTGATGCGTACACATAATTGTTGATACCCTGCGGGAGCCGTAAAGTCTCTCGT
>CAZVXB010000011.1:0-5156 GCA_964630965.1 Candidatus Woesearchaeota archaeon
CCTGCCCTTGCAAAATCGGCTAGTTTTAAGGCCCATAGAAAATAACCTACGTGATGGCTTGCGGTCGTTGCTGTTCCCAAGTAAACAGAAGGATTTTTTTTAGATTGTATTAATTTTTTTAATTCTTCTTCACCCATTACCTCTGCAGTATTTCTTTTTATAAGTTCAAACCTTTCTTTTGTATTCACATCATGACGAGGAAAAGCTTAATTTAAACCTTTTCTTCTCTTTTTCATGCGTTTGGTTGCATTGACTCTTGCTTTGTTTGGTTTGTTTATACTCTATGGATTTTTTCTTTTTGAACCCGTACCTTTCGAGTCTGTATCGACTAATGAACCCCATAAAGAGGTCGTTTTTTCAGGGTTTGTAAGTAACGAACGGGTTGTCTCTCCTGATTTTCGATTATTGACTATCAATAATGTTTCTGTTGCTTGTTCTTGTGTCTCTTCTTATTTACATAAAACCGTTTCACTTGTTGGATTGACAGATACTTACAGGGGGTCCCCTCAAATTCGTGTTCTTTCAATTACTGTTTTGAACTGAATATTCCTTTTCAACTATACGCGTTAGTTCTCTTGCTTTTTTCTTGATACATCTCTCTAACTCTCTTTCTTCCGCATTTATTATTTTTTTTATTGTCTTAAACTCTCTCAATAGTTTTTGTGCACTTGCAGGACCTATAGCAGGGAATCCCTCGAGTATAAACTGCATCTTTTCTTCATCTGTTTTTGCTATACGTCCTGGCCTTAGGGACGTTAGACTCTTATTTCTTCTTTTTCCTAACAGAGCTATACATTTTGCAGTATCTTCTTCATTGAATGTATAAATAAGAGGGATATGATGGTGCATTACCAAGGATACGATAAACCCTCTTAACGCATTTTCATGAATTTTACCTTCATACAAACTCGTGTTAGGCCCCTCTACAATTAATGCATACTCTTTGTGTTGTTTTAGCTGGGCGATCTGGTTCATCAATCTTTTATCTATTATTGAACTTTTCAAGTCCTTGATTGTTTTTCTCTCAATTGCGGTTTCACCAACAATATAATCTCCTACTTCTAGTTGTTCAAATAGGATTTTGCACCCTAATTTTGAGAGTTCAGAAGCAACTAATGCGTTTTTCTCTCGATTATCTATTTTGACGGTTATTGTTGCCTCTTCTTCTCTTTCTCTGGTTTTTGAAAAGATGTTAAAGAAAGTCATACGAAATCATTAAGCGTTTTATCGTTATCTTTCATATCTTCTTTAATCGATTCTATAGTTTTATACATTTTCTTTTCTCGTGCAGCCGCGGCATAATAGTTTGCCTCGTCTCTTGTGTTTTTTGTTACCAATATGAATAACTTTCCCGGGGCATGGCGCGCGGTTCTTCCTGCCCTCTGAATTTTTCTTATTGCGCTCGGTATGGGTTCATAGAATACGACTGCATTTACCTCTGGAATATCAAGGCCCTCTTCACCTATAGAGGTTGCACACAACACATTTATTTCTCCTTCTTTGAATTTTGTTACGACTTCTCTCTGTTCTTTTTGAGACATGCCCCCATTTGCTTTTTTTGCTTGCCCTATGAATATACTTGCTCTGACACCACTCGTCTGCTTTAATTTTTCTACTATCTGCGTTGCTGTTTCTCTAAACTGGGTGAAAACAAGTACTTTTGCATCTTTATTCTGATTCAGTTCTTCGGCTATTATTTCGTTTGTTTTTTCTATTTTAGGGTGTTCTTTTTTTTCTGCAATCAAATATGTTAATGAGTTGTAAGCGGCATTAAATTCAGGATTTTTAACGAGTCTTTGAACTCCTTTGCTTTTTTTTTCCTCGGCTTGTTTCATAAGTCCCTTCATATAGGTAAATGTTCCTGAAAGGGTTTGTGTTTCTAAAATCTCTAAAGCATGAGATATTTTTATTGCTTGGGCACAGAGAGACATACCGTACATTGCGTTTCCACTTCCTTTTGATGCGTTAAGCGCTAGATTGGTTTGAAGCTTCAGAAGGGTTATTTTGTTTGCTGGTCCGAATAGAATATTTCGAGATTTCAACTCGAAAATATAACTATCGTATATCCTTTTCAGTAAAATTGCAGGTTCTATAAATTCTTGAGGTAGCGAAACTTCTACTTTCTTAAACTCAAGTTCATGTACGTATTGTTTTACATCTTCAGACTCTCGGGATCTGACTTCAACTTCGCTAATGTCAAGATTTTCGCATATTTTTTTTACTATTGAATAATCTGAACCTGGTGAAGCGGTTAGACCTAAAATTCTTTGACTTTCCGCTTGATCTTTATAGAATCTCACGACCGTGGTGTAATCATAGTTCTTTAGACATTTATGTGCTTCATCTATGACTAAGAGGGAGACCTCGTTTAGAGTGTAAAGGTTCTTTTTTAGATCATTTGCTATGCATTGGGGTGTTGAGAAAACGATATCTGCTGAGTTCCACTGGCTTTTACGTTGTTTTGCAGGCACCTCTCCTGTAAAGAGTGTTAATTCTCCGAATAGCTCAGGGATGTTCTCTTTGAATGTAGCATGGTGTTGTTCTACGAGTGGACGCGTTGGTGCGAGAATGAGGGCTTTACTTGGGATCTTTTCCTTGAGCCTGTGCATGGTTAAGAGGAGCGCGATGAGTGTCTTTCCAATTCCCGTTGGTAATACCACAAGCGTGTTTGCACGTTTTGCTGTTTCTACAATTGTTTTTTGATATTCCCTCGGCTCAAGCATCCGGGTTACAACGTGGTTCTCTATAAAAGGATTAGTATCTCTTTACTAACACTCTTGATTCTGTTACTTCTTCCAGTGCAGGTTTTTTCCTCATCTTATTATAGATGCCTGCAATTATTATTCCTAAGCTAAACGCTCCCAGCGCATAGAGGGCGTGAGATTCAGAAGGAATGATAAATGGCTTCAGGATGACTATTATTAGGGCAAACAGACCATATAATGCAAGCATAGTAAGCCCGCTCTTAAGATAGGAAAGGGGATTTGAACTCATTAAGAGATAACGACCGTTGCAAGAGCAAATACAAGCGTGATGAGTGCTAGGGCTACATAGAGTATACGAGAGCCCATCGCAATCTGAGCACCATCTAATTTTGACCAGGGAATCATATTCCAAAATGCATAATATACTGCAATGGAAGTCAAGCCTTCTAGGGAAGGGATAAGATAGGCCACTATTGCTAATGCCAATACGCCTACGACTCCGGCTGCTCCCACAAGGGCGTTGTGCCAATCGGTCATTTCTGTGAAGCTATAAAACCCAAATCTTCGAGCTGCTCGATGTTTTAATGCAGAGGTTTCATAGGTTACAAATGGAAGGCATTTTCCAATTCCCAAGGATAGGGCAGTTACAAATAAAGGAATTATGACTCCCAAGGGGATTTTATTCTTGAGAACATGTCCTGGTTTTAGACCATAACGAGAGGCATACCAAAGGTCATGTTCGACGTCTGCATCGAGCGAACGAGCGGCTACTTTTTTTGAAGCAACATTTACGCCTAAAACGAGCGCAGCATACAGTATTGCGGTTCCTATGTAAAAGAAGTTTCCGGTTATTACTTCTTGAAAGCTTAAGACAACCGTAAAGGTCAACAGTGCAATAAATAGGGCTACAATTTCCTTCTGACTCATGCTAAATGCAGCTGCTTGTTTTATATAAGTGTTTCTTTTTTCCTTAGAACGTATATTTTTTACCACCGCAACCTATAAATAGGGATTTGCATAACTTTCTCGCATGCTTCGCATACATAAAGCTTTAGAGGTTGTGGGTAAACACGCGTATACTTCAGAGGGAGACTACTTTGGTCAGGTTGAAGAAGTTAACTTGGTCGATAATAAGATTGATGGTTGGAAAGTTCGTGTAAGCGGAGGATTTGCCGGTTTGCTTGGTGGGGCTCGAGGAGTTATTATTCCGCACCAGTTTGTAAAGGCTATTGGGGATGTTGTCATTGTTAACAAAGCTTCGTTGCCTGTTCGGGATGATGGGGACATGCTTGATGTTGGCGCTTCTGGTGCACCTGACGCAGGTTCTGCTCCTGCTCTTGGTAAGTTCTGATTGAGGTAATGTTTAAATAGAATCAGCTTTTGTTTTTGCTATGGCTTGGACTATATTATCTTCTCCTCTTTTTGTTGAAATTATTCTTCCTTTCATACTTGTTTTTGTTGTTATCTTCGCTATTCTTCAAAAGACGAAAATTTTAGGAGAGGGTAAGAAGCAGATTGATGCACTTGTTGCACTTGTTATCGGCCTTTTAGTCGTTTCGTTTGGATACGCAACAGGCATTATTGTTTCACTCGTTCCCTTTCTTGCAGTAGGTACGGTCGTGATACTCGTCTTTATGCTTCTTTATGGAATGGCTTTTGTTGAAAAAGATAGTTTCAAGTTGCCTGTCTGGGTTAGGGGCGTTATCGGAGTACTTGCGGCTCTGGGAGTTATCATTGTGACTCTCGTTGCAACGGGCGGTTGGGATTATGTTTCTGAGTGGTATGACGGTTCAGAGAATGGTTCGTTTTGGATTACCAATGCTCTTGTTGTTGCACTTGTTATCGGAGGCTTCTTTGCTTTAACTCGTAACACTGATAAGAAAGACAAATAACCATAGAAACGTATTTAAAGCAGTGTCGTGTTTTTAGCCTATGACATTACCTTTCATCTTCTTGGAAGCTTTTTCGTTACAGGATCTTTATTTTCAGTGGCAGGGTGCCGGGGTATTTGATTTTCTCTTGCCTGCATTGCTTATCTTTGCAGTGATATTTGGTATTCTTACGTCGACTAATATTCTTGGAGGAAACCGTGGAATCAATTTCATTATCTCTGCGGCTATCGCTCTTCTTGCCATGCAATATCCCTTTGTTTCTAACTTCTTCACGCTTATTTTTCCTAACTTGGGGATTGCACTCTCGGTCTTGATTGCTATTATGGTTATGGTTGGAGTGTTTATCGGCGAGGAAAATCGACGAACGTGGTTTAGCATTTTAGGTTATGGTGCACTGGGTATAGGTGTTATTATTGTGATTGTTACCTTTAATCAAGCAGATTGGTTCGGTTCGAGCTGGTGGCAGAATAATTGGGTGAGCGTGTTATGGATTGTGCTCCTTATCCTTATTATTGCGCCGTTCGTGGTCGATATTCAGCCTCAGGACAAGGGTCTCAAG
>CAZVXB010000011.1:5166-12957 GCA_964630965.1 Candidatus Woesearchaeota archaeon
CTTTTGCTCCTATTGTAGCTTTCTTGCTTGTCTTTTTGGTATCTACCCTTCTCTTTGTCAAATTTAAGATATTAGGCGAGAACAAATTAATGGCTATTTTTGTTTCATTCCTTATTGCTGTTCTCTTTGTTTCGTTTGCAGGAGTTCGACGGTATATTGAGGTGATTGTTCCTTGGTTCGCTGTTTTTCTTATTTCCCTCGTCTTCATTATACTTCTCACTACCCTCTCAGGAAAGGTTCCTGAATCATTTCAGAAAGGAATAGGGGTTTTGTTTGTCCTTGGGCTGTTGGCAGCATTTGTTATTTCAGGCATTATGATATTCTCTGATCAACTTGCTCCTTGGCTTCCGGGCTCTATAGAATCCGTTGGTAATCCCGTTTACGATTGGCTCTTCTCGGGTCCTGTTTTTGGGGCAATTATTCTCATTATACTTACTATTGGAGTAAGTTGGGTATTAGTCAAAGGCAAGTAATTTTTCTTATTTTCCGTGTTGGTGATCGGAATGGTGATGTTGTTTTTGTTGGAATCGAGGAGCGTTTGACTGTTTTCTTACTGCAGGCATAAGCTTTGCAAATGTCTTTTGTGTTTCTATAAGTTCTCTCTTTATGTCTCCTACGTTTGTTACGTAGTCCCCTACTTTCCTTAGAACGGATGATTGTAATACGTCTATTGTTTTTTCTATGCGTTTGAGGCGCTCGTCTATATATTCGATGCGGGATTCTACTGTGGATTTCATATCACTTATTTTTTCAAGGTGTTTTCTTAACTCTCCCAGTCGCTCTGCAACAACTTGCTCTGCAATTTCTGTTGTTAAGTCTGAACTTTGGGCATAGGGTTGTGTGTACCCTTCGGCGTATTGTTGGGTTTGAGCATAGTCTTGAGGCTGTTGAACGGCATATCCTTGGGGAAGTTGAGGATTATATCCTCCTGCACCAGGCGTAGGAGGGGCAAGGTCAGGTTCTTGTCGAGTACTCATCATAGAGGCTTCCATTCCAGTCGGAGCATCTTGCCCTCCACTGTTAGAGTATGGTTCTGAGGGATCTGCATCTGGCTGTTCCACTGCGGCCTTAATCCTACTTTGGGCGAGTGCATCTGCAATATCTTTGTAATCAACACCTCTGTCTCTCATAGATTGAATTATTTGTTCTTCACTAGCTCCTTGTAATTGCATGCGCTTTACCTCTTCTACTATTGCCATATTAGTGTGTGAATGCGGGCTTTAGCATGTCGAGCTGTCTTTGCACCATAAGCACCTCTTCTTTACGTGCAAGGCTTTCATTATGTTCAGATAGGCGTTGTACAAATTCTTTGAGTTTTGTGACATCTTCTTTTAACTGGAAGAGTACTTTTTTCATTTCCTGAAGTGCGGTTAATGTCTCTTCTCTCTCACCTACAAGATTTTGTCCTATAAGAAGGACTCTTTCTTTCAAAAGGCGCTGTTTTTCTTCTACATCTCGTAATCGGGCGCCCGCATCTGGCATCGCCTGTTGAGCATAATATTCTTCGGGCATATGCGTTTAGGGCTAAGGGAGTTTAAATAGTTTAGGTATAGAAATTTATTTAACGGCTCTTCTGTTTTGCTTTTCATGATTTTCAAATCTAATGCTCCTCTTTTTAGTACCGAAGTTGAGCGCAAAGAGGGTGAGACTATTTTACATATTAACTATTTAGGTGCACCAACTGTGCCTTCTCTTGCAGATTCCGCAGAGGTTATGTCTCGTACTATTGATGCCTTGCTTGATAATTCCAATGTTTCTCGAGTTGTTTTTGTACAGCAACGTAACTATCATTATCCCTTTGATCAAATTTCTTTGTTAAGCGAAATTGGTTCGCTTTATCGATATCTTCTTTATCAAGAACGTGTGCTTTCTCCTGAGAAACTTGCGCTTTTTGGGGATGTTGCTCGCGCACACGAGTATCTTTCTTACATAGTTGAGTTGCTGAAGCGAGATCCGTTCGGTTCTTATCTCGAATTGCGACGTCTTCTTAGAACGATACATGCTGCTTCCGATGGTTCTGGTTCTACCCGGGCTCATTTTATTCATGCTCTTGAAAGAATTCAGAGTTTATTTGAGAAAACAAAATTGATTGGTTCGGTTATTGATGTTATCGAGACTTTTGTCTTTGGAGACCGAGGACCGTATGCTTCTATTTTTAGGCCCGATGTAATGCCTAACTTTACGTTTACGCGATTGGTCGCACAGCTTCCTGAGAACGCCGAGCTTGTTGACCAGTATGACATTGTTGCCGATGAAGAAACTATCACCGTTACTATTCTCAAACGTTCTGGTGAAACAGGATATCTTTATCACTTTGTTCCTCCTGAATATTCTTTACCTGAAGATCATCATGTTCTTCTTAATTTAGGTCGTGCTGTTTTGGTTGAGCATCAACCAAAGGCAGAAGAGTTCATTGATGCAGAGCGAACGCGAGCTGTTTTTTTCAACGTGGCTCGAGATTTGCTTAGCGAGCTGGCTCAAACAAAAAAATTAATTCTTTCCTATCGTGAAATTCAGCGATTGGCTAAAATTCTTGTTCGTCAAACTATCGGTTTTGGAGTCATTGAGGTTCTTCTTCTTGATTCAAAACTCCAAGATATTTATCTCAATGCTCCTATTGCTCAAAATACTATCTACGTTCGTCACTCTGATTACGGTGAGTGCGCGACTAATATCATCCCCAGCTACGAGGATGCTGATTCATGGGCGGCTAAACTGCGTCTTCAATCGGGAAGACCTCTTGATGAGGCAAACCCTATCCTAGATACAGATCTTTTCTATGGGAAAGTACGTGCGCGTGTCGCTGCCATCCAACGACCTCTTTCTCCTCAAGGAATTGCGTATGCTATTAGACGTCCGCGTGATGAACCTTGGACGCTTCCTCTCTTTATCGATAATAAAACTATTAATTCGCTCACGGCAGGATTATTGAGCTTTCTTGTAGATGGTTCTCGAACGTTACTTGTTGCAGGGACGAGGGGGTCTGGTAAGACTTCTCTTTTAGGAAGTTTGTTACTTGAAATTCTTCCTAAATATCGTGTTTTGGTTATAGAAGATACGCTTGAATTGCCTGTTGATTCATTGCGCAAACTTGGATACAATGTACAACGTATGAAAGTACGAAGCGCTCTTCTTGAATCCACGACTGAAGTTGAGGCTTCAGAAGGTATACGTGCCAGCCTTCGTTTGGGGGACTCTGCACTTATTGTGGGTGAAGTTAGAAGTTCAGAAGCCAAATCACTTTATGAAGCGATGCGTGTAGGGGCACTTGCAAATACGGTTGCAGGCACTATTCACGGCGCTTCTCCCTATGGGGTATTCGACCGTTTGGTTAATGATCTTGGAGTTCCTGTGACGAGCTTCAAGGCTACTGATTTGGTGCTCGTGGCTAATCCCATTCGGTCTCCCGATGGTCTTCACTCGAGAAAACGTGTTGTACAACTTTCTGAAGTGCGTAAGCACTGGACTCATGATCCTCTTGAAGAAAAAGGGTTTGTCGATCTCTTACGTTATAATGTTGAAACAGATGAGCTTGAACCTAGTGATGAACTCATGAATGGAGAGTCTGAAATAATTAAAGAAATTGCTTCAAGCGTAAAGGGTTGGGCAGGTAATTGGGACGCTATTTATGATAATATTTTACTTAGGGCTAAAGTCAAACAAGAAATTGTAAATGTTGCTCGAACACACAACGCACGTTATTTGCTCGAAGCCCCCTTTACGGTAAAATCTAATCATGTTTTTCATCTCATCTCTGATCGTGTGACGAGCGAACGAGGACTTCCTCTTTCAGAATACGTTTTCCCTGCATGGAAGCAGTGGCTGCTTGAGCAGATTAAAAAATCTTAACTTGTAATGCTTCCGAGTGCAACTGCCGCAAGCAGTGATAAGACTCCAATGGATAAGAGTGCTGTTCCTAAGTAAAGATATATGCTTCTTTTGAGGTTCTTTGCCAGTTCGTGTTTTTCTCGAAGGGGATCTCGTCCAGCATCTACAGTTACGAGTGCAGAAGTGAGGATAAAGACAACTTCTACTATGTAGATTCCTATTGCGACTTGGAGAAAATAGGGTGGAATCATTTGACTTACTTGGAAGAGATCTAAAATACTTCCCAAAGAGCCTAAGCCTGCTAATTGTTCTTCTCCTGCACCCACTTGCTGGAATACTTCGAGTTTATTCACAATAGCGGCAATCATTGCTCCAAGACCGACCACTATTCCTGCGAGAAGAGGGGCAAGGAACGTCATGTTTGACTTCATGTCTGAAATTACTTCTGCAAGCAAATCATGCAGTCTCTCATCGATTTTGTGGATATTTTTTACATATTCTGAAATAGACATGAGAGAGCGTGCGGCGACTTGGAGACCTTTCTTTACTGATTCCGTAAGAATTTGCATGCTTGTCGCAATAAGTGCGGAAGGGTAGAACACTAATGCTCCTCGTCTCTTATTGAAGATAGCGTCTTCTACTGACATCCCTCCTTGCTGAATGTTTTGATTGACAAGGGCGAAGAAACTTTGTGTACGCTGACCTTGTGTTGTGCTTGCTACTTTCGCAAAGGCTATCTCTGCAGGAGTTCCGTCACCTAGTCGGTTTCCTAGCTGAAAGAGGGAGTTCGTGAATTCTTCTTCCAATAATCGTGTTTCATCTCGAGCATTAATAAGGTCTCTTGTCTTTTGTTTGTAGGCTAATGCAAAGAATAATCCAATTCCGAGCGGTATAAAGAGACTTAGAAGAACTGCTCCTGGACCATAGGGCCCTACTAACGAGCCGTCCGCTTCTTTCTTGAAGTCAAATATCTTTAGATCTGAGTCTCCCAAGAGTCCGAGTGAGACTTGACCCACGGTATAATCATTCTGTAATCCTAATGGTTGGGTAATAAACTCGAGCTGGAATAAAAAGGGAAGCAACCCTATTAGTATTAGCGGAAGGGCAATGAGGAGAGACATTATCCAAGGAGTCTTAGATATGAACTTTGGATAATCGGGGTTCAGTTCAAGAACGGATGACTCTCCATGTCCTCCTGGGCGTTTTAGCAACACTTCTGAGGTCATATAGAAAACAAGGAAAGGAATTATTACATTAAAGAGAAGAAATACGTGGTGCCATTTTATTATTCCTCCCAATAGGGTTGATGCTAAGGGCAAGAGTGCAAGCCCCAGTGTTGGTAAAATAATTCCAAGCATATAGAGATTGGTAAGGGGGGAGCGTATTTCTCGAGAGTAACGTAACATTTTCTCATAGACTCCATCAAGTACGACTTGGAGTGACTTTTCAAGCGTTTGAATTCTTCTGGATTCTTCTGCTTCAAATAACGATGATTCTATAAGGTGTATAGATTCTATAAATTCAGGAGCATAGTCTCTCCAGGTTTCTAAGTATGTGTCGAGTGACTGCTTGATGGTTGAGAACTTGCCTACTTCAACATCCCAAAATAATTTTCTAAAATCAAGCCCTAACGGGGCTTCTAAATTTCTGGCTGCAAACTCAATAGCTTTCTCTAAATTAGAGGTATGCTTCATATACACTACTATATACAGAACTGCAGGAACCATTTGGGCAGAAGCTTTCAATCTCCAGGCATTAGCTAGTCGTGGGGGGAGTGTGTACACATAATAGAACACAAATATTCCCGCAATCAACCCAAGCATAAAGAAGAGTATTTGAAACTCTCCGGTTAGGAAAAAAACTGCCAGAACTGAAAGGGTCGATACCAGAAATGTTAGGGTGAATGCTAAGATTGCTAATGTTACTGCCTGACTTGGAGTTACATCAAGATGTGCCGTGTTGAGTTGTCTTTGTATTTTTATTTCTTCCTTTGGGCTTAGTTTTATTTTAACTAACGAGCCGAGCGCTTGACACCATCGTCTATAACGAGATCCTTCTTGTACCATATCTTCTTTGAATTTTTCATATTCATGAGTTAAGGGAGTTTGTGATTCGCCTATTTGAGCCCCTATCTTGTTCTCGTATTTTCTTAGAATTTCTTCTGTTGTTGGCATATGGTCACCTCTTGGTTATTAACACGATTCAGCGTTATAAATCTGACGCGTCTCTATTTCGGTAGATTTAATAAGAACGAGGGTGTTTTTTGAAAATGAGGCGATCTGACGTACGGGGGCAAATGTGGGAAACGCTTGTGCCTTGGATACTGGGGCTTTTGGTACTCGTTCTTTTTCTTTTCTATTATTTTGTTCTTAAGGAAAAAGGAGATGGGGCTCTTGAGTATTTGAAGAACCTTATAAAATTCAGATGAACAAACGTGCTTTTAGTGCTATGATTGTTATCATGATTGTGGCTCTTTTTGTCTTGGGTCTTGTGACTCTTGCCATAGGCACTAAGTTTCATCCCTCCGCTTCTACTTTTATTCAATCAATTATAAGTTTTGGCAACGATAATTCAACCACACGTTCGCTTGAAGCATTACGTTACAATATCACCTCAGATACCTTGTCTTATTATACGGGCAGTGACTTTGCCGTTATTGCTCCGGGAACCCATGTCCTTCTCAATGATAAATATATAGAGTCTGATTTAATTCGCAAGGCTATTACCGATTATTATTTTGATTTGGATGCTCGACTCTTTTATGCCTCCGGTGATCCAACAACTACTGGTAAAAATCCGAGCTATCGCTTCTCTCTTGCTCCGAATCATGCTCTGACTGCAAGTATTGTTTCTTTTAGCTCGGCAACTCGTCTTATTGAAGCACCCTCTTCGCTCTGGGACCAATTTTATCTCTTTGGTGGGGAAACCGTTGATTATCGAGATATTTTCTCCCCCACTAAGCAATCTTCTTTCTTTGGAAATACGGCCTTTATTCAGCTACCTCGACGAGGGGACGTCGTTCTTCTTATAACTAATTATACTGTTCGGGAAACTGCCCAAGGCACCACCATAAAACCTACTCTTATAGGGGAAGCTCTTGTCCGCACAACTAATGAGTTTGATTTTGTTCCGCATAAGGACTTCGAAGATTTTTCACTTGCGAACGAAGAGAAACAAGATTTATTGAGGCAGGTTATTACGTGGAGGGATAGTTTGTTCAAAGGAGGTTCACTTGAGACAACACTTGATGTGCCTTTCCGAAAGAAAGTAGCGAGTGATCCTCTCACTTTTGTTACCGTTCAACCAGAACGCGACCCTCTTACGGGAGATATCATTCTTCGACTCGATAAGGAAGTTGTTCGAAAAAACGCAGGGGGAAGAACGTTCTAAGCAGAGCTTGCTTTAATCACTATGAAACGAGGGTATCTTAGTTTAGGGGATGATGTGGTTAGCATTCTACTTTGGGCTCTTTTTTTGGTCTTAGGCAGTGCCGCTGTTTTCTTTCTTATTCGGCGGTTTGTGTCGTAATTGTTATAAAGCTCTTATTTGTATTGGAGATATGTCTTTTCTAAAAAAGGGTGAACTTACCTCAAGTCAGATTATTGCATTTGTCTTGGCTATTGGAGGTTTTATTGTTGTTCTCTTTTTCCTTGCTATCGTGGTCGATACGGGACGGGGACAGGACCAGGTTGAAGTTTGTCGTCTTTCTGTGCTTACACGAGCAACGACTCCGCATGCTGCTCAGGCTGCTGTTCCTCTGGCGTGTACGACGGGGAAAATTTGCGTAAGCGTTTCTGGCCGGAAGGATGCGTGCCCCCAGTTTTTAGGAGAATCTAACGTGGTGAGTGTTAAACTTGATGGCAAAACGGATGAAGACAACGCTCGAATAATAGAACGGGTTTCTGCAGAAGCCATGTACTCATGTTGGAGCATGATGGGTAAAGGTCAGCTTGATTTGTTTGG
>CAZVXB010000012.1:0-11998 GCA_964630965.1 Candidatus Woesearchaeota archaeon
AGTATTAACGTACTTGTGCTTTGATAATAGTTATATTCTTGAGAGGTCTATCACTTCTATCTCGAGGTTTATTGACGATTGTATCTACGACATCCATGCCTTCTATGACCTTGCCGAATGCAGGATGTTTGGTGTCGAGGAAATTATTATCTGCCACGTTGATGAAGAATTGACTTCCTCCGGTGTTTGGTCCTGCGTTTGCCATGCTTATAGTGCCACGATTGTTGCGATTTCCGCCTTTATGGGTGAATTCATCTTTGATGGTATATCCTGGTCCTCCTCGACCAGTGCCTTCAGGGTCTCCTCCTTGAATCATGAATCCAGGGATGATGCGATGGAAAATAACGCCGTCGTAGAATCCTTGGTTTACTAACTTGAGGAAGTTGCCTGTAGTAATGGGCATATCGCTGTATAGTTCAATAACAATGGTCCCTTCGGATGTTTCGAGTTCAACAGTTGATGCGTTGTTCATAGTTGTGTAGAGCATGAATCCGAATGCCCCTGCAAGGATGACAAGCAAGAGGATAAACACGGGTTTCATAGCGAATCTATCTGTACAGGATATTTATACTTACCTTTTTAAACTCTCTTTTTACTCTAGGAAAACATGACAGATAGAAAACCAATCACACTTGTACGAGCAGCGTATAGCCCTCAACCTGAAAAGGCCATTGAAGCAGCGTTACGTTCACGCTATACTTTTAGGCCCTTCGGTGAAGCCTCCACCACCTATTGTTCTCACAGACATAGTCCAGACCCGTATATTATTCTCTTAAATAGACATTCTCCTGAAATATCCGAACGTCGTCTGGGTGGTCGGAATATAGTAGTTAATGTGACTACCTTGGATAGAGCACAGGGAGAGATTCTTATTGATGAGATTTCCCAGATTATTGGTTCTCCTTTCGAGAATGGGTTATCTTCCTCTCTTGTATCTCTTATGGAAGCAGGAATGAGAGATGCTTTCCCTCGGTTTGTTGAAGATCCTACGGGATTTGCACAAGCATACGGACTAAATAATATCTAAGAAAAAGCGGTGCTTTTTTATACATCCTTTCTTTCGTGTGTGCATGGCAGGTGTACTTGATGTTATTTTAATTGTTGTTCTCCTCGGAGCGTTAGGATTTGCAGGATATTTACTCTATGATTCTCTCCCCGGGGAAAGCGTTCCCCTCATTTCAACTAATCAGGCTCCGACGATTGAGCCTGTGTACACCTCAAGCACCCAGTTTTATCCTAATATGCGATTCAGAAGCGAACGCATTAGTTACTCTATTGAATCAAGCTGTTCAGAGTCTAAACGAGTTAACGCACAAGGCGCGTTTGAAATACTTGACGAGCGAACGAGGCTCTCTTTCTATGAAGATAATGAAAATCCCGAAATAACCGTCGTATGTTCTCAACTTTCTCCCAGTGCTCGTAATGAACGCCACTTCGTTGCAGGTGAAGGAGGTCCGACCGAGATATTGAATGCAAGCGATTATTCTATTATATTAGAAGGAACCTTCTCTCTCTATCGGGACGAGACTTGTGATGAACCCCATATCGCTCTGCATGAATTGCTTCATGTACTTGGGTTTGACCATAACACTAACCCTCGAAGTATTCTGTACCCTACGCTTGATTGCTCCCAGACATTGGATAGTTACTTGATTGATGAAATTGATGGACTCTATACGACACCATCCAAGCCTGATTTAGAATTGACTGTGCTCAATGCAAGCAAATCGGGACGGTATGCCTCATTCACTATTCTGGTGTATAATCGAGGACTTGCTGATGCTTCCAACGTAAAGCTTAGTGTATTTGGCGATGATTCGTTCATTAAGGAATTTGATTTGGAAACAGTGTCAGTTGCTTCGCGCAAGACACTTACGGTTACGAACCTCAATGTAGGTCGAGGGAGTGAACGAATTACGTTCGACGTTGATAGTGATCAAACTATCGACGAACTACGAGAAGATAATAATAAGCAAGAACTTATACTTGCGCGTTAATCTATTTCGTCGTCAGAATCATCGTCGTCTTCGTGATCATCATCGTCATCATCGAAGTCATCATCCGATTCTTCTGATTCTTTCCAGACAGGTGAATGTAATGCCATGGGTAGTCTCTTGTTTAGTTACTTTTCAAAAAGAAAAAGAGTTTTTAAATTTTTTCTAGATCTTTTTGCTCGCGTGGTGCTTGCGAGCAACGTGTCTGGCTCTTGAGGAGATGACGCGCGCCACTATGACGAGCACAATCAATATCATTATTCCGCTGGTGCCTACAATAAGAGGAATAAGATAATAGGTTTGAATTGGAACTCCCACATCGAGCACAGGACTTTGTTGGGCAAGTGTATACGCTCTACAATCTCTTTCCGACGATAAAACAGCATCAGGGGTTTTATCATAATAGTTCCATTCTCCCTCTATGATATCGAACACAATCCTATAATTATGACCTGCCTGTCCTTCACGCGTTAGTGAGGCTATCTGTTCAATGTCATTTCGTGAAAGGTCTATTATTCCTTGAGAATCGAGGTATACAAGTTCCTCACGCATGGCTTCATCCCAATCAAATGCTTTGTTATTGGTTGGAGCAAGATCGCGAAGCGTGATGCCTTCTGTCCCTACAAGACGATAAGAATTAAACGCTTGTTGAAAACTGGTGCTGATATTAGCATAACGCAGTATGGAATCCATCTCTGTCTTTAGTTGCGCATTAAAACATCTCGATTCTTCGGCGAAGGTAACACAGGTGCCTGAGCAGCTTTCAGTGCAGAGAGGAAGATCGTTGTCAATCTCAAACGTTACTCCCTGTTCAGGACGTTCTACCGACGCCGTTATAGACATAAGGTCTTTTTCAAAGAGGCATTCTCGTGCATCGCACTCAATAGACCATCCATAATACAAGGGAACGAGGCCCGTAGTACGTACGGTGCCGGGAAGAGAATAAGAAGTAAATTTCAAATGAGGACGTTCAATCTCTCGTTCTTCGGTAGGACGTTGCAATCGAAGAGCAAGCCCGTGAGGAATGGATGCTTCGGTAAGAACGGTAAGAAGATTTGAAGGATCGTGCTGTGAATTTAGAATAACCGATGAACCAAATCGATGACCTAGTGCCTGAGCACGTTCAAAATTATAATCGGGAATGACAACTTCAGCAGCGAATTCTTCTGAGGAGGTTAAACATGTTTGCGCGCCTGCGCTTGCAACCAAATACATTAACACGAGAGTTGCAACGGTCATTCTCTCGCGATGAGGTGCGAGTATATAAGATTTATGCGGGTTCTATGTAGAGATTAGAGATTATAGTGCGCTTTCAAGGCATTGATAGAGGTTGTGTCGAGAACTTTAACTCTACTCGTACATACATCAGTCTCTCGTTGTGTCCAATAGCCTTCATGATCTCGTATGCCTGCTGCGTGGATAAATTCGTGCATTTCTATCCCTCCGCAATTCCGAGTATCTGCAAAGAGGATAATAGTTATGTTCGAGAGCGTTCCGTTATTTTCTGTATAGAAGGGCTGGGCAGCGGGAAAATACACGCCCGTGTCCCAATAATCCGTTTCTTCGTTGAGCACGACCGAGTTGAGCGAGCGATTGCATTGGAAGATTACGTCGGGATTTGAGTCGTCCTGCATGTACAAGTCAAACCCTACTTCCTTTTCTATACGTGTTTCGGCAAAATTAAGGAGGGTTTGTTGACGAGAAGAGCACTCTCGAGAAGTGTAAGTGATAGGAAGATGGTCCCACGAGAGGTTTTCACGTTTTTTTTCTCCTTCCCAGGGAAACATATCAAATGCCTGACAGGCCGTGCTTTTCTCAGAACCATAGAGATGTTTCAAACATGCTATGATAGCAGGATCGATTTCTGTGTAGGTACAGGACTGAATTTCATTTTTCATGGGAGCCATGATGCTCTTCTCGTTTGTGGTGTGCCCGAAACCTAAGACGTGAAGAATTTCATGTACTTCTGTCAGAGGAAAGTTCTCGCAAGACATCTGTTTCCAACTTGGATCGGTTATGACTTCGTCTCCTCGTATATAGTAATAGTCTTGAGGATAGAATATAATTTCTCCACCGAGAATTCTATTGTATTCATCAACTTGGGGGAACGCGATTCCTTCTGTAATGACCTCTCGTGAACCATCATGCACCCATCGTCTTCCTTCTATGCGGATAGAAGCGTTTTCTGTTACCTCCTTGAAACGTACCGTGCCGTTTGTTTGAGTTTCTATGAGGGTGAATGCCTGTCGGATACGAGCTTTTTCGTATTCGTCGTCGTGTGTGGCTGCAATATTGAGAGAGTAGGTTATAGGTATACGGTCAAACGTGGGATACTCTTGAGGGGAAAGAAATCTCACCTGAGGGGTATCAAGAATAGCACTTCCGGTAATTTGAGATTCATAACTTACTACTGCAAACACAGCAGAGGCTAGTATCACCAGTAACGCCATAACGTTAACTGCATTCACGTTTATAGAAATCGTCGAATATTTTTAAAGGTGCCTATTGGAGGAGAGGAAAAATATCTATGATAAATTACCTATAACCTTAAAAAGAGATTTGATGTTTCTAAAAGATGAGAGTAAATAGCTCTGTAAAAAATTCTCTTCTTACTGTTGCAAGCGTTGTCGGATTATCTTCTCTTGAAAGCAAGGTTCAAGGTCAAACTCCTGATTTCCCCTCAACTGGATTGGTTCGTTATTACAATTTTGATGAGGGAACTGGTATATTTGCAGGAGATGCGACAGGGAATCATAGCTTAATTGTGTCTAATAGCTGGACACCAGATGGCAAAATTAATGGAGCCTATAATCCTAATGGCATTTCCTACAACACTGGTTTTGGTCCTCTAGGACAAACAGGTATGAGCGTTAATTTCTGGATGAAAAGAACTGCTAATTGGGGACCTTACACAGAGGTTGTTGGGACAGGAAGCACCGGCGGGAATTTCTATATTGATACGTGGAATAATCAAAGTTTGCTTTTTTTCCTTGCCCCTGGAGTTGCTCCGAATGTATCCTTTCCAAACGATGGAAATTATCATATGGTTACTTTAAGTATGGCTAACGGAGAGCAACGAGCTTACATTGATGGGGCTCAAGAATTTGTAACTTCTCTACCTTATTCGTTTTCTGGGAACAGCGTACGGTTTTTTGGAGGATTGGGAGGAAATGCTTCGAATAATATTCTTCATATGGATGAAGTCGGAATTTGGGACAGACCTCTTAACACGACAGAGATAAGTGCTCTTTACAATCAAGGACATGCGCTTCCCTTTCCTTCTCCCGCATCAGTAGGTCTTGGATTAGTTGCGTCAGGATTAGCATTAAGTAGAAAGAGAAGCAACTAATAGTTCTTAGAGATTATATTTTATCAATAATAAAAATCCCCCGACCGAGAGTCGAACTTGGGTTCCGCGGGTTCTGTCGAACGTCCGTATTCTCATGAATACGGTCTTGTGGCGCTTCATTCCATTTCTCTGACGAGAAGGTCTGCGTTAGACTGAATGTCTACAGCCGCGTGCTCTACCGTTGAGCTATCGGGGGATATATCTCATGATAAAAGAAGCGATTTAAAGCTTGCGCTTTAGTGTGGAACAGAGTATACTAATCATTATATAGTTAGAGAGAGGGTTTTAGACATGAACGAACGGGCCTCGTTTGAATGTTCTTTTCTTGAGTATAATGAAGTTACGCGTGAAGAGGATATCGTTATGTATGAAACACGACTCGTTGGACCCTCAAACATTGCTCAAGGATATAGGGCCCGAGCGAAAACACCTTCGGGAACTATCGAACTAGTCGTTAATGGTCCTGGGTTGTCCAAGGCCCGTAAGAAACTCGCTCGTGAGCTTCGTAGAGAAGAGGACGCGCGAAAGGCTTGTCATTCAGAGTCGTATATTCTCCATGCAAATCGACGAGAGATGCGACGCCACCCGTACCGCGCCCCTTCCCTTTAATTTTGAAGCACTTGGGAGTAGCAAAAAACGATAGGTTTAAAAGTCATGACTTGGGTGTTTTAGTATGGATAATAATCGACCAGATAAGAGACGCTATATCACCACAGACGGTCTTCCCGTAGTTACGCGAGGATTGCGTAAAGGTATTGTTGCTGCAACGATTGCTCAAGACGGAGATAATGGGGATGATGATAATTTCTATGGTCCTGAAGGAAGCAGTTATCTTGAAAATGCAGAGCTTGAAATGACCGTTTTTGATATAGTTAGGGCACATAACAACGAATACCTTGATCCTGTAGTTATGAGTTCTTTACAAATAGGTTCTCGAATTACGCAAAGAGTTCTCGCGCGTGCTATTGATGATCAAACTCAAACAATACTTGCCCGTGTGGGGGGTTCTGATTACAATGGTGGTCCGCTTAAAACTCTTGATGAAGTCATTAATTTTCTCGACAGACGATTGGGAGATGAAAGAGACTACGTACTTCCTGCCCTTAGACGTACGGCGATAGACTATGAGAGTGCTCTTCGCGCACGCACGTTTCTTGAAGCGGCTCAATGGCAATCTAAAGAAGGTGTAGCCTTTGAGAAATTACTTCGTGCGTATAACCTTGAGCGTTTCCCTCCAGAACTACGCCCCCAAGCACAAGGGCTTATGTCAAGACTCCTCGATCTCGGTCAAGCTGCGAACAAGAAAGGAGCTAAACGCCAAAGCGGAGGGAACCCCTTTGTTCCGTTGCTTGCTAATGTGTATCGATCTATAGCTGATCTCTTTGGGGCTCGAACTGAAGAAAAACCGTCGTTACTTCCGGTTCCTCGGGCAGTTCCTATGGTTACTTCAAAGCATATGGAGCTTGTTTTTAAGGACCTTTATCGAAAGTCTAAAGACTCTATGAGTCTTGACGAGATTCATTCTGCCACCATGGGACTTCCAGGGTATGAAGAAGACCCTGCACGAAACCCTCTTTTGAGAGATGCAACTAAACAAGTCATTCATAAATTAACCAAAACACAAAGAAAAAGAGACCCTCGTAGCCAGACCGTTTATTTGAAGGGAGTGAGTGATGGAGCTGTTGTTGCAAACCATCTTATTGCTATGGCAAGCATGGATTCTCTTGATTATCTTACCCCTCAGATTATTCTCTCTGCTCGTAAAGATGCTCCCCGTAATGCGCTTGAAGCGGCTCATGGGCTTGAACGCCTTGGATTGGGCAATACGGAATATGTACGCCTATTACAACGAGTACATAGAGAAGAGGAAGCTATTCTAGCAGATAAAAAAGACTATCCTCAATCGTTTGAAGAAGTAATTGGAGAGTTGCGAACTAATCGTGCTGTGCGACCTGATCAGAAGCACGCGTTAGAACGGTTTGGAGCGCAATATGAACGTCTCCTTAATGAATCTACTAGAGTGAAAGATGAACTTGAGGAGAGTAAGAGAGAGAAAGATATTATTAGCCATCAGCTTACACACGAACGCAACTATTCACGAGAGATTGAAAGAGAACTTGTAGAAACCAACCGAGCGTTGAATGCTCGACCAGAACATGCTTTAGAAAATGATACAAAAGAAAAGTCTGTCTTTCCTATGTTCAAAGAGGCTAAAACAACTATCCCCTTCGAAGAGCAGGAAGCTATAGCACATATTGCTGATTTTATTAGTGAACGCGTTAGTGTAGAATAATTATTCTGTGCCTTTACCGAAGTCTGCTACGAACGTGGTCTTGTTTGAAAATACTGAACCTGCTTTGTTCTCATGATGGAAACGTGCATGAGCAAGAGGAAGTTCAAATGAGCCTACTACCTTAAGCTTAGAATACATCACATAGGAAAACACACGTTCTTCACCTGCGTTCATATGAGCCATATTCCAAGTAATAGTTCGAGCTCCTTCGTTGACTTCATGAGGTTTTATACCGAATGACTCGTAGAGTTTCATGGCATGAGGAATACGATCGGTGATACTGAGGTTTTGTAGACTCTTTCGAGCCTTTGCGTGAATGGTTACCTTAAGCGCAAATTCTCCTCCCTTGGTTCTAACGAAGGAGACGCGCTTTACCAGATTGACGGGAGTGCGAAGATACAATTTAACCCCTCCGAGAATTACCAGAATTATGATAAGGATAACCAGAGGAAGCGTGTAATTTGTGGTTGAACGAACCGTTAAGCGTTCGGAAGGAGCAAGTAATTTCTGCCAGGTGTATGCCACATAAAACCCTCGCTTTGAAGAGGTTTCAGGAGCAGGGTCATGGTTGGTAAGAAGACGAGTGAATATATCCCGTCGTTCGGTTATAGTGACGGTGACGGGGACGTTTCCTTCATTTATCTTTTCGGTTATCTTGGTCCGTATGACTACTCCTTCTCGGGATTCCGCTACGGCAACTCCCCCTTTCTCAAGGTATTTTACGCTTCCTGTGAATTCATCTTCAGCCCCATTGTATTCTGCGTTTATCTGAAGAGGATAGGTTCCGGCTACTAACTTCTTAGCACTGTTTTGATCGATAGGGACGGTGATATTGATTATTTGGAACGGTTCGAGCGTAACAACGGTCTCGGTGTTGATTAACTCGGAGTCCATTTCGAGTTTAAGATTAGAAAATCGTTCGCGCTTGAGGTTTTGAATGGATAGTGTTGCGCTTGCATCCCCTGGCTGAATAGAGACGGGTCGGACAAGAATGACGTCGCTCAACTCAGCAATATCAAACAAGAGCTCTTTGCGCGTTGCGCCATTGAGCGTGCTGTATATCTCATATTCAAATTTGACTGCCCCCCGTGTTGACTTGAGCAAGCGATCGATAGGTGTGGCCGTAAGGGTGAGCGTGATAGGATTATCTGATTCTAAATGAATGGTGCTGGGGGATAGTGTGACACCCACTAAAGAATAGATCTGGAAATCGTCTGAAACGCCCTCATTGGTAAGAGTTAGGCGATAGGAAACGCTCTCATTGTCAGAGCCTACAATCAAGAGAGGCATGGTGTCGGGGGCTTGGACTTCGACGAGTGCTGCTGCGAGTGGAATAAGACACAAACAAAGGAAGGCAACACCGAGCTTTTTCATGAGTGACCGAGCGTTTTTTTCTATTTAAAGATTTGTGTGCTTCGAGTATCTTTAACCCTCGTTACTTGCGTCCGGTAAGTTCTAGAAACGCTTTCATTTCTTCCTTGAAATCTTGAACCGCATCATTCACAGCTCCTTCTTTCTGGCTTGTACGCTGGGGGATGACATATTTGTTATAGACATCTTTGATGAATTTATTGAATGCTGAACCTTCCCATTTGTTGCTATAATCTCTTTCGAGTACGCCTTTGATTTCTATGCTTAAATCGGCTACTTTGTTCATTTTCTTCTTTCGACCGTCTATCTCAACTTCAACATCTGACAGCCCAAGAACACGCCATTTCAAGCTAAGCGTTGCTTTGAAGTAATCGGTTAACTTCTTTGAGGCAGTCCATTTTATTTCTATGTCCTTCCCGCCCGATTTGACTTTCTCTGTATATTCATCTTCACTTACTCCGAAATTCCCCTGAGCAAGCCATTCATACGCGAATTTATAGGCATTTTCAAAATCAACAAGACCTGCATACTTGAGTTTCTCTTTGGCTATTTGGTCTTTCTCGGACATCTTCTTCTTTCGTTTTAAAGAACGGTTGTATTTAAAGCTTGTTCATTAAAAGAGCTCGTCGCGACAATCGGGGCAGAGCATGCGGGTCTCGACTTTGAGGAGGTCGGCGAACGCTCCACAATTATCACAGAATCCTTCTGACTCGGTTTCTTCCGGTTGGGAAATACGTCGAAGTTTTTGAGCTTCTTCACGTACATCGAACAAGACGCTTGCTTTGGTATAGAATTCTGGTTCTACCTTGAGTATGTCTTTGATGGTTAAAAGTCCTACTACTTCTCCTCGAGAAAGAACTGGAAGACGACGAAACCCGAATCGCTTCATCTTTTGAAAGGCCTGGACTAAATCTGCGGAGGGCTTTATGACGGCAACCTTACGAGCAGCGACATCAATAGCCTTGACTGTTTTAAGATCAATACCTGGTTTTTTGGTGAGTGCCCAGAGAATATTCGTTTGGGTGAGAATGCCACGAAGTTTCTTATCTTCTACTACCAATAGAGAAGTAACATCTTCTTTGACCATTCGGCGAGCACATTCAAGAAGGTTAGTGTCGGGGGTTATGGAAGAAAAGTGACGCGTCATGATGTCGCCTACCGCGATCTTCCTGAACATGCTTTTTTTAAGGAGGTGAACTATTTCAATTTTGTCTTTAGTGAGTATAAATGTATGAGTGCCATAATCATTAAAAACAGGGCTTTTCTGCCCCGCGCATGAGTGGAGTTGATAACGTAGTCTCGAACAGCGTTTCACGTACGTTGGGACGTGAAGCTCAACGAAATAATATTCTTGCTGCCCGAGTTGTAGCCGATATTGTTAAGACTACGCTGGGCCCTAAAGGGATGGATAAGATGCTCGTTGACTCGAGCGGGAATGTGACTATTACCAACGATGGAGCCACTATTCTTGAAGAGATGGCATTTGACCATCCTGCCGCTAAATTAATTGTGGATATTGCTAAAACACAAGAACATGAAGTAGGAGACGGGACGACGAGTGTTGCGTTGCTTGCCGGAGTGTTGCTTGAACATGCAGAGAAATTACTTGACAGACGTATTCATCCTACGGCTATTGTTAAGGGATATAGACTTGCTGCAGCTAAGGCGCATGACTTGCTTGAAGAAATATCTTTTTCGGCTCGAAGTCCTGAGATGCTTCGAACTATTGCTACCACCGCCATGACTGGGAAAGGGGCAGAAGGACATAGGGAGCTGTTTGCCGATTTGATTGTACGAGCAGTTAGTGCTGTGGGTGAGAACGATAGTATTGATACTCGAGCGATAAAAATAATTAAATCTCGGGGAGAAAGTACCAACAAGAGTCATTTGGTTGAAGGAGTCGTTTTGGAAAAAGAAATTGCTCATCCTGACATGCCCCGTATGCTCCATGAGGCTCGGGTGGCGCTTATCGAATGTCCGCTCGAATTACGAAGTCCTGAAACTGAAACGAAGATTTCCATTTCTAACCCTGATCAATGGCGCACATTTCTTGATTCTGAAGATACCTATTTACGCGAACTCACTGAACGTGTTGTGAACAGTGGGGCTCAGGTTATTTTCTGCCAGAAAGGAATTGATGATGTTGTTCAATACCACCTTGCCCGAGCAGGGATTATGGCGTTTCGTCGTATAGGGCGGGGAGATATGGAACGTCTCGCTAAAGCTACGGGTGCAAAGATTATTGCGAGTTTGCCTGAATTAAGCCCTGATTCGTTAGGATATGCGGGAGAAGTGAGCGAAATAACCCGAGGAGATGAAACACTCACGTTTGTAGAGAAATGTAAACATCCTCGTGCGGTAACGATTATTGTATATGGAACCGCCTATCATTTTCTTGATGAAATTGAACGTGCGCTTGCTGATGGTATTGGGGTGGTTGCCTCTGCGGTGAGAAGTGGAAAGGCCGTTGCAGGAGGAGGGGCGGTTGAGATTGAAGTGTCAAGACGGCTACGTATGTTTGCTCGAACGTTAACGGGACGGGAGCAACTGGCGGTTGAAGAGTTTGCTTCGGTGCTTGAAGTTATTCCCGAAACGTTAGCTGAAAACGCAGGGCTTGATCCTATTGAAATAGTCTCTGAACTTCGAAGACGGCATGAGGGGGGAAATATGTATGAAGGACTCAATTTGCTCCATGATAGAATAGAAAACTGTCAGACTGCAGGTATTGTTGAGCCCTTGCAGGTTAAGCAACAGGCTGTCAGTGCCGCAACCGAGGTGGCTGCATTGCTATTGCGCATTGATGATGTGCTTATCTCGGGAGATAAACCTCAGGTTCACCAGCCGAGCCTTGATGAATAATTAGAAATCGTCTTCTTCAGATTCGTCGTCGGTATCGTCTGCTTCTCCGGCGAGTAGTTCCATGGTCTCTTCAAGTCTATCGGCAATCTCATCAGCTTCATCGTCTGACAAATCATCAATGTTCCAGGTCTT
>CAZVXB010000013.1:0-10366 GCA_964630965.1 Candidatus Woesearchaeota archaeon
AAGGATACACCCGACCGGGCTGGCTCGTTACGGCAGAAGGATATAGGGCAATCAATTCTTAGAAATTAAATCGTAGTATTTCGCTCAGTCGGCGTCTTCAACGCATCTTTAATATCCACTAAATTATCAACGAGGTACTTGTGTAGCTTTTCAATAATAATTCCTTGCAAGTCTTCTTTCAGTTGTCCATGACAGAGAGACATATCTTTATCCGGATAGGCGACAACACCGCGTGAATAAGTGCAGGTCATACTATGTCCTTCAAACTCTCCTAACTTAAGATCTCCCTCTTTAGCTTGAAGAAGCACAACCTGAATCTCGCAGGACTCGCTCGTTCGACGAAGAATAGTGTAACGCCAGGAGGCTTCAGGTTCTTCGTTCACATACGTTACACGAGAACAAGTGGCCATGGCGTCTTGAAAGCACGCATACGTTTCACACGGTCGAGGAACAAAAGTATAATGGAGCGCCAGTGCAACTGAAAAGGTAAGGAGCAACACAAGTACAATAATCACTCTCTCTTTATGCATACAGAAATAATACAATAAACGTATTTAAATTAAACTATCTACAAACTAATAAGCTGAACTTTCGTATCTTCAACAAGGGAGAACGTTCGGGCTCCTACATAAGAAACGCGGAATTCTTCACACGCTCGGATAAGTCCGCTGGTAGCGGCACCATCAATAACGATGGCATAAATCGGCTCGCGTGAGCGCTCAAGCGTTGAAACAACTGAAAGCGGAGAGACTGTCTTCACAATCTCTAAAGCATTATTCAAAAGAACGGCTTTCTTTGTATCTTTAATAGTACTATAGGCTTCTTTTATCTTTTTTTTTACGTCGTCTTTATTATGCGAGGGCGTCTCGGTTTCTCGTGGCTCATCTTCAGAAGAGTCACCCATACGTCTTAATCGAGAAATAAATTCAGAGATAGGCATACGCTTACGAAGGCTCATAAGAATTTCTTTTCCTTCAAGTTCTTCAACTTCTTTTCCATCAGGGGCAACAGCAACAAAGGCTATACGTGCGTGAGAGGTAACGTTCTTAGCAATAAGCACTCCCCCTCGGTCTCCATCCACGAAAAGAGTAAGCTCTTTTTCTTCACCTAAACGTGCAATATCTTTAGGCAATTTAGCGCCCGTCATTCCAATAACATTGTTAACACGGTTCTTGATCAAATTGACGACATCAGCTCGTCCTTCAACAACGATTACTTCATTGCCTGAAATATCTCCACAAGGTAGTTTGTCTTCACCATATTCTTGGATTTTAGCAATACGTGCTTCTTCACGAACGCTCTTTGCTAACGAGCCACTCTCTCCTCCATCAAGACCTTCAAGTAATTTCTTAGCACGATCGATAATATAATCTCGTTTATTTCCTCGAACGTCCTCAATCTTCATGACTTCAATCTTGGCTTCGGTAGGTCCAATACGATCGATAGTTTCAAGCGTAGCTGCAATAATAGTTGTTTCAGACTTGTCAAGTGCGCTTGGTAATCTGATTTCTCCAACAGACTTTCCATCAACAATCGTCAAATCAACTTCAATACGTCCAATCTTTCCTTCTTTTTGTAATTCACGCATTTCAAGTTCAGCACCCAGCAACCCTTCTGTCTGACCAAAGATAGCTCCGATTACGTCTGGCTTTTCAACAGGTCCTTCAGCTCTAAAGCTAGCATAGACCATGTATTTTATCGATACGGGACTTATTTTTGCCATTGTGTGTTGTGTAATTACCTGAATCTAAAAACCAGTACTACCTTCTCAAGATCGAACTCAACTGAATTCGTGTGTGAATATGATATCTGTAATGGTCTTTACACATCCAGTGTAAATCAATAATTGAGACGAAAAAGCCTATATAAACCTTCGCTCAGGGAAAATTGATGTAAACTAAGAGCTTGCACGTCTTTATATTTCTTTCTGCAAATAAACATCGTCGATAAAATCATGAAAATATTTATATACCTCGCGTCTATTGAGAAGCGGTAAAAAGATGGTGATGAAGTCTAATAAAAGCACGCCAGAGTCGTCGACATTTTCGACGCCTGACATGGACCACGACGAATTCGTGGATCTCGAAGACCTTGCAGAAGGTCTCGATTCTATGACAGAAGATTAATTATTTCTTTTTTATTATTTTTTTAGAAAGTATACCTTTGAATTAAGGTTGTGAAAAACGACGTATTTATCGAGTGCCGACGCTATCTCTCAACTTAAGAAATTCTTTTACGTTACCCAACTTTTCGTACAATCCTAACAATTGTTTCTGTGCATCTTGCTTCTCTTGAGGAGTTAGTTCAAACGTCATTACCTTTTCATACGCCTTCTTCGCTTGATTGCGTCGGTCTTGTTTGATAAATCGTTGGGCTTCAGCAAAGTAGTAGCTCTTCAATTGTGCGCGCAGTTCAGGTTTCTCGCGTTCGGTAGCAAGTGCAAGTGCCTGCTGGAATACAAAATCAGCTTCAGGGTAATTTCCTCCCTTCACATAGAGTTCGACAGATTTCATGAATTCTGCAATCTTTGCCTTGAACGTCGTGTTAATATCGGCAGAGTTACGCACCAAACGTGCGGCCTCAAGATACATTGAGCGAGATTCATACAATTTAGCCAGAATGCTCATAGCGTGTTTCTTGGTATCAAAGTCAAGTCCCGACGACAAAGCTCGAGACAAATAATCAATTTTAACATAATCTCCCATCGACGCCAATTTTGCGTCAATCTCAGCTCTCGACCTCTCTTGTACTTTCATGCTCTCGCAAGAGTGTGTTTCTTTTTAAGCATTATGGTATTCGAGGAATGATTACTAAAGAGAGTAACCTAGATACCTTCGTCGGGTTGATAGTGCATACGAGCCAAGACCATATAGCACAACAGCCCCCACTATTCCCAAAGGAACGTTCTGCGCCAACTTATTAAACTTAAAGTGAACCCATCTCGTACGCTCGATTTCTTGGTTTAGTTCTATAGCCCTTACAACATCGGGATGCGTACGAAGTTCGTCCGATCCGGTAGCTCTAAAGGCCCGCGCAGTCTCGTGCGTGTTCATAAAAGAATCATACGCATGGGTGGCTTGAAAGTAGTCAATAGGGCCACTTCTTCTCGTTACACAATCCTCAACGCCGGTTCCTACAACGCCCAACACCGCACCTATACCAGCAGCACAAAGACAATTTCTCATTGTATTCTCAGAAGTCATCATCAATCATCTCCTTCCACGTTCGCCTGCAGGTGCTCGTATCTTCTTCATACATAAAAACACTAAAGCGGGCTTTATAATAATTATCGTGCTAAACTAACAAATAAAACTAAAAAATCTAATTAAACTTTCTTAGGAGTAATTTCGATGCATACACCAGCAGCAACAGTTGCTCCAGCGTCACGGATAGCGAATTGAGCCATCTTAGGGTTCTTAGCCTGTGTCTCAAGAACTAAGTTACCAATAGGCTTGATTCTAACCTTAGCAAGATCTCCGTTCTTCAAGAAGTCAGGGTTAGCTGTCTTCTGTCCGTCA
The DNA here is from genome assembly GCA_964630965.1 of Candidatus Woesearchaeota archaeon. Lineage (GTDB taxonomy): Archaea > Nanobdellota > Nanobdellia > Pacearchaeales > GW2011-AR1 > JBBSZK01. The sequence continues at coordinate 3,519 of CAZVXB010000013.1, forward strand.
GGGCTAATCTTTTCGATAAGTTCAACGAATGAGCAAGGAACTTGAGCAGTGTGAACGTGGAATACAGGCGTGTATCCTTTAGCAATAACAGTTGGGTGTGAGATTACAGCAATCTGAGCAACGAACTCTTCAGCAATAGTAGCAGGGTTAGCAGCGTCACATACAACGTCTCCACGAGCTACGTCTTTCTTACCAATACCTCGGATGTTGACTCCAACGTTGTCTCCAGCTTCAGCAGTAGGCATTTGTTCATGGTGCATTTCAATAGTCTTAATTTCTCCATTTACTCCCGTTCCTGAACGACCAGGCAAGATAAGGACTTTCTGACCGAGCTTCATAACTCCAGTTGCAATCTTTCCAACAGGAACAGTACCAATACCGGTGATTTCATACACGTCTTGAAGAGGCATACGAAGGGGCAAGTTTGTAAGCTTTTCAGGCATGTTGAACAAGTCTAACTGCTCAAGGATAGTAGGGCCTTTGTACCAAGGCATGTTCGTGCTCTTCTTAGCAACGTTGTCTCCCTTGAATCCAGATACAGCAAGGAAAGGAATTGTGTCAAGCTTGAAACCAGCTTGTTTCAATACAGCAGATACATCTTCTTTAGCTTTGTTGAAGGCATCTTCTTTGTAGTCTACAGCGTCCATCTTGTTAAGGACAACAGCGACTTGTTTAACTCCCATCGTTCGAAGCAACCATGCGTGTTCCTTCGTTTGAGGTTGAGCTCCATCTTTAGCAGAAACAGTCAAGAAAGCACAGTCTGCTTGAGAGGCTCCTGTAATCATGTTCTTAATGAAGTCTTTGTGACCAGGTGCGTCAATAATAGTAACTTCATACTTGTTCGTGATAAGCTTCTGGTAAGACAAGTCAATAGTAACTCCTCGCTCTCTTTCTTCTTTGAATTTGTCCATAACGAAAGCGAATTCGAATCCAACTTTACCTTTTTCTTGAGCTTCTTGTTTAAGCTTATCAATTTCTTGCTGAGAAATCTTTCCAGAGTCGAACATAAGGCGACCTATAGTAGTCGATTTACCGTGGTCGACGTGACCGACGAAGACAACGTTCAAAATTGGTTTTTCTTTTGCCATTTTACTAATGTAACTGGTGTAAAAAATGAGGGTATTTAAAGATTGCGGTTTTCAAGTTTATAATTAAATCTTTATGTTCTATCTTAGTTTTATCGTCGGGCGTCTTTCTCGCCAAGCTGACGTGCCTTTTCAATACCTTTTTTCTTTTTCTTCATCGACGTCCAGGGAGCATTCAAACTCGAAAACTCGGTAACACACGTCGGGCCAATACCTGAAAACCAGAACGAAGCCCACTTAATCATATGGATACCGGGAGCACGATAAATAATATGGTTCAGTGCCCAAGGGCCCCCTGTCGTCGTTATAATCCTCGCGCTTCGCCCTTTGAGATATCGGTGCCATCCCCATCCATTCTTGCGATATTTGAACGCAAATCCCGACGTAAGCACACGATCAAGAAATCCCTTGAGTAATGCAGGAGCAGAACCCCACCAGGTAGGATAAATAACTACGATGTGCTCTGCCCAGAGAATCGCTTTTTGCATTTTTACCAAGTCGGGCTCGAGCCGTGCTTCTCTGTGATCATGCGCGCCAACGGCGTCAAACGTTAAATCATTCAGTTTTATGTATTTCACGTCGGCCTTTGCGCTTCGAGCACCTGAAACATACGCCTTAGCAAGTTCACCACAGTAACTTGCCGTGCGTGGATGGCCAAGTATCACCAGAATCTTTTTCATAACTCTCAAAAGGAAAAACGAATTATAAATCTATCTTAGGCGAGCTCAAGGGGCACGCCCTTCTTCCCTGGTTTTACGCCAGGGTTGTCAGACGGTCCGGGTGCAACGTACGGTGCAGTCAGAACATCAGCTATTCTTGATTTCATCTGCTTGATAACAGGGTCATAGTGTCGAGCAGCATCAGCACCAGAGTCGCCATATTTTGAAGAAAGAACCTGGCGTATCGCTTCAAGTCCGCTTAAGTACTGGCGCGCTTGAGTCAACGCAGGATTATGATCTCTAAATAACTCAAACGTTCCCGCAGGAACATATCCCAACCGAGACTCAAGAACATTCCATTCCCCAACAATACGACTTGCCTCACCTTTAAACCCCTCAAGAGAGGAAGCTTGTTTTGCGAAAATCGCTGAAGCCATACTCTTTTATTTTTCCTTTATATTTAAAGATGTGCGTTCCAGAAGCATAACATTATTAAATACGTCGTGCATAGAAAAAACATGGAAGCACAAAAAGAGACGGTTGGAGGAGACATGGTTGTTGAGCAGGGATCATACAACATGATTGCTGACACGACCAACGGATTTCAAATAACGCATCTCGTTCTTAAAGCAGAAAACGGCTCAAAGCGAGTGTGGCGTTTGCAAGAATTGTCTGAAAAGGACGTCTCATTTAAAATCGAGAAGTTTAACTAAAGAATCTCCCATTTCAGCATGGGCCTGGTCTGAAGTAACTATTTTTTCACTCTCTGAAATAATAATCCCGTCCTCCTTAATTTCATAGTAAATCTCTCGGGGTCGTTCTTCTTTGCCTTCAAGATTAAAGAATTCATACGGAATAACAAGAGCATTAGATGATTGAGGGGGAGCAGAGCAATAATCTTGGACACGGTAAAAAAGAGAGACAGACGCACCAAGCCCTGTCAACCAGAGCAACTTGCGTGCACAATTAATACGACAAGAGGTCGTGCGCATAGGCGTAAACGATTTAAGGGTATATAAAGATATTAGCAAAATTTACGCATAGAATGTTCGTCTATGAGAGATGATTTTTTAGGCATAGGCAGGTGTGAAGAGGGCTGCGTCACGTTCGTCCGAGAACCGTCCAGTTTAGCAACTTCTTGAGCAATAAATCGTTCTATTTGCTTGCTCATACTGATGCCTTCTCGCTTGCAGTGGGCAGAGTATTTCTTGTACGTACCCTCATCAAGGTTAAATGTTTTAAGTGCCATCTCTTTTTCTTGATAGATAAATAATCTTAATAAACATTGCCTCGAGAAGCGAGGTGTTTAAATAACCGTTTTTAGAAATAAAACTATGTCGAAGTATAGATTTCAAACAGGATCAAAAGACGAAACCGGTTCTATTCCTCTACACGTGAAAACCGATCAGGGAGAGTTTGTCGCATTGCATCCAGCATTCGGACCAGATAAACCTCGACGTCTCTGGGAATTAATAAGAAAAGAGAATTTAGTTGAGCCCACTGCCTTTCAAGCAATTTCTCTCATCAATGCACTTTATTCTCTCCCAAACCTCGAAGGTATGGAGCTGAAAGAATACCTCTGTCGTAGGGAAGTAGAAGACCTATGGGGAAGCGGGAGACATGAAGAAGGAGATACCCCCTTCGGGATTCAAACATTTACTGCCTTACTGTCAGATCCCCATCAACGTCGACTTACGTTCTTTGACTACCCTACGTGCTGGACTAAAGACGGACTCGATGTACAAGATATTGCAAGAAGAGCGGTAGAGCAAAGTCAGAAAACAAGAATCCTTACTTTTCGAGAAGCCTGCGCTCATAAGGGTCAAGAACTCACTCCCCGAGAAATTGAGAAGAGCCCCCTCATGATTGCTATCTGTGGGGGTAAGGAGGGAGCAGCCTACGCAGCAGAAATCACTAATAAAAATCCTAATCAACGAGCGTATATTCACCCTCCTCGATCAGTCGGTGCAACGCATCCAGAGGTAACGCTCTTTAAGATATACATAGATGGTGAGAACATGTTTAGATTCAATACCGGTAGCCCTGTTTGTTCTATGGGATATTCGTTCGGTCTAAAATCGAGTGTTAAATAAGGCCTTGTAGAAAAATAGTTGCAATCGCATCACGATCGATATGGGCTCCTTCAAGATGTATCAAGAGTTCTCGTTTTCTCTCTAAATAGGGATCATTCGAGCAAGGAGGCCCTTTCCCAAAACCTTCTTCGTGAGGATTATAGTTTGGAAAGCGCTTTCGAGCTTGTTGAAAATAAGCTTCTCCATCCCCCAGCCGAGGCGTATTAACACAGAGGAGACCGGCATAATAAAAAAGATTTGCAGCAAGACGATTATCTCGAGAGCGTTCAGCTTCAAGAAGTAATTCGGGAATACATTGATATGCTCTAGGGATTTGATCTCCTAACGCTCCGCCTCGAGGAAATGTTTTAATCCTCATGGCTTCTCCGCGAGGCAACCAGATCCAAAAATCGAGTTTCGACGCACATTCGAGTATGGTGGTCTTTCATATAGTCTCGAAGTTCTTCTTTCTCTTGTTTCCGTCTATGTCGGGGTGAAATAGGTGCTGTTCCGAGACCTTCTAGGGAAGGATTATAGTCGGGTTTGAAGTGAAGCACTTGTTCAAAATACGCTCGAGCTTCTTGTTCTTTTCCTAAATTAGTATACATAAAACCCAGGACATAAAAATAATCGGCTACACGGGCAATATCTTCAGGAAAACGACTCTCTTTCAATCTTTGAGCCCGAATGAGGAGATCTACCATGTTAGCATTTCGCACTCCTCTTCCATAAGGCACGTTCACATGAAAAGAACCCTGTCTATGAGCGAGACCCATGGCGTTTATTGATTTTCACTAAGACCCTTACGAGCACGAATCTTAGCAATAACGTTCATTTGTAGTTCTCGAGGTAAAGGTTTGAAATGCTGATCAACTAAACTCGAGATACCTCGACCTTCAGTTGCGCTACGCAAGTCATTACTCCATCCAATCATTTCAGCTACCGGAATATGTGCTTTGACGATAACTTGTCCCGCTTCTTGTTGTACATCTACAAGAACTCCACGCTTACTGGCCACAAGGTTAGTAACTGTGCCCATAAAGTCAAGAGGTGCTTCAATCATGTGTGTCTGAATAGGTTCAAGAAGACCGGCGCCCGCAGCTCGCATTCCGTCAACCATGCCTGCACGAATAGCAGGATAGACTTGCGCAGGGCCTCTGTGCATGTGGTCCACGTGAATCTTAATATCATGTAAGATAACTTTCGTACGTGTAAGCTGCTCACGAGCAAGCGGACCACCATCAACAACCAGTTTCCATCCGTCAAGGATAGATTCTATAATCTCGCTCAGCAAAACAATACCTCTCGTTCTGTCTTCAAACACGTTTCCTTTGTAAATTTCACGATACTGACGAGCCTCTTCACCATCAATGCCCATTTCTTCAAGTTTCTTCCACACATCTTCTGCTTTTTTCTTGAATCGCATTTCAGGCAACTTAGCATCTTGAATGGCTTGGAAAACAGGTTCCTCAAGCGGTTCAATACTCAAGAAGAAAATGTTATGCCCGTTAGGAGTACGTGCTTCAATCTTGCCTGATTGTTTGTTAACGGTTTCACGGTAAACAACAATAGGAGGACCCATCTTAACTTCAAGACCTTTCTCATTCTTTATACGTCCTTCAATAATTTCTAAGTGCAATTCTCCCATTCCAGATAATAGGTTCTCACCTGTTTCTTCATTAATTTCAATCTTTACGCTCGGATCTTCTTTTCCAACTTTACGAAGTACATCGATAAGTTTAGGCAAATCAGCAGACCTAACAACTTCAATGGATTTGGTAATAACGGGCTGGAAGATGTGTTTGATAGCCTCAAACGGTTGAATATCTTCAGTTGAGATAGTGTCTCCGACGTCTGTGTTAAGGCCTACAAGAGCAATAACGTTTCCTGCTGGCACGTTGTCAACTTGTCGGGGCTTAATTCCTTCATACACCAGTACTTGCTGAATTCTCGTTTTTTGCTTGGTGAGGGTAGAATAGACTTCCATTCCGTTTGTAATAGTTCCCGAGAAAAGGCGTCCAGCATATACTTCTTTACCTACGCGAGGGTCAATGATAATACGAGTAACCACGAATGCAACTTTTCCGCTTTTATCGCACATGACGAGGTTCTGTCCAAGCTGGCTTTCAATTTCTCCACCCCAGATTTTAGGAATACGATATTTCTGTGCTTCAATAGGATTAGGCAAGTGCTTAACAACCATGTCTAAAATAACATCGTGCAAAGGAGCATTGTTCCATACCCATTCCTTTCGTTGTTTTTCGTCTTCAAATTCATAAATCTTGTAGATGTCCTTGAAACTGATATTCTTCTTCTTCATGTACGGCACGCTCAAAGCCCAGTTCTCACGTGCAGAACCAAACGCAACGCTTCCGTCTGCTACATTCACTTGCCACTTAGCAGCATATTCAGGTTCGGCAATTTGTTGCAAGAGAAGGTTAAATTGAGCAATAATCTTCATGAATCGTTCCTGCATTTGTTCGGGAGTTACTTTAAGTTCCTTGATAAGGCGGTCAACTTTGTTAATGAACAATACAGGTTTAACTCGTTCACGCAACGCTTGCTTCAGTACGGTTTCTGTTTGAGGCATGATACCTTCAACAGCGCATACAAGTACAACCGTGCCGTCAATTGCACGCATAGCTCTCGTCACGTTACCCGAGAAGTCAACGTGCCCAGGCGTATCAATAAGGTTAATCAGATACTCTTGTCCACCAAACTCGTGAGGCATCGAAACGTTTGCAGCGTCAACGGTCATCAGACGTTCTTGTTCGTCAGCATGTTGCCAAGTAGTCATTCCCTCTTCCAAGTCTCCAGCGTTCTTTGCAGCCATCATTCCTGCAGCAGCAAGTAAGTTATCGGTAAAAGCAGTCTTCCCATGGTGAATGTGCGCGCTTGTCGCTATGTTACGAATATTAGCCTGTTGACTGATTAAACGATTAATCTTACTTAAGCCTGTTTCTTTATCTGCCATGAGCGTATCTGCTCATGTAAAAAATGCTTTTTAAAAGTTCCTATTTGAACTTTTAAGC
>CAZVXB010000013.1:10466-11561 GCA_964630965.1 Candidatus Woesearchaeota archaeon
ACACCTCCCATCTACAAAAGAAAATGAGTTATATAAAGGTTCTGCTTATCGAGCAGCGTCAGCTTGTTTCTCAGCGTCGTTCTTTTTGCTTAATGCGTAACTTTCCATGTTACCTTCTGAAGCCTTAATAATCTCATTAGCAAGTGCTTCAGCCATAGTGGTCTTTTTACCAAATGCTTTTTGATATGAGCCTTGAACAATCCATCGAAGGGCAAGATTAACACGTCGAAGAGGACTCACGTCAACTGCTTGAGGATAGCGGGCTCCACCATATTCAATAGTCGTTGTTTCATCACGAGGAGATGCTTTCTCAATAGCTCGTACAAGAACTTGAATAGGGTTCTCTTTCTTTTTTTCTTCGATACGCTTGAGGGCAGCAAGAACAATGCTCATGTGTTTGTTGTATTTGCCCGAAGACCAAGAAGTAATAATTTTGTGCTTCTTACCTACGTGACCAGGAACTCCCAATCGATTAGCAAGGCGTTCAAGAATATGTGTTTTAGCAGCGCCGAATTTGGTTACATGACGACCATGCGACTTGACAAGGTATCGAGGTTCAATGTTGATGTACGGCTTAAGTGCTTCGTCTGCAACAACAACCGTGTCGGTAGGATACAATTCAAGTGCGTGTAAACTCATATTAACGTCGTCCCTTCTCTATCTTGCCTTTCCACAATAGTTCGAGAGGCTGATCATTTACTTTGATAACTTTGTAACGAATACCAGGAATATCTCCTTTGGTACGTCCTTGCTTACCACCAATACGCTCGATAATAACTTCATCGTGTTCATCAACGAACTTCTGTGCTAGGTTGCCAGGGATAAACGCACCGACGGCAAGTCCGTTTTTAATGAGCTGTACCTTGCAACACTTACGCATAGCCGAGTTAGGCTGCTTTGCTTCTTTCTGGAATTTAGAAACAACAATACCTTTTGCTTGGTGAGAACCTTCAGTAGGATCAAATTTACGCTTATCTTGTGCCCGCTTTTTATACGCTTTCTGATGCCATCTAAATCGACGCGCATCGCGCTTCATCTTGCGTGCATTCATTAAACCCATACTCGTCTCTGGCACAAATGCTTTTTAAATGTTTA
>CAZVXB010000014.1:0-11459 GCA_964630965.1 Candidatus Woesearchaeota archaeon
GTGATATTCTTCACCTCAACACGTTCAGTCTTACCAGGGATATTTACATTAACGTCAACTTTAATTCCAGCATTCGAATCAACTACCTTCAAGTACGCAAGCGCATGAACCAGTTTGTGAAGCCATTGCATCACTTCTTCAGCAAAGTGAAATTCGGGAGCTGTCACGATTTCAACAAGAGGTAAGCCCGAACGATTATAGTCCACGCACCCGCTCTTGGGATCCCACGAGGCAGGATCTTCCTCAAGGTGCATGCTTGAAATAGTAATACCCTCAAACGTACCATTAGAACCAAGAGGAGTAGCATGTGCTCCACTCATAGTCGTTTGATATCCCTTGGGCAAATCAGGCCAATCATAATGTTTACGCATCCATTGAAGAGGAGAGTTAATCGTACAGCCGAGCATCAGCCCAATCTGCACCCCACGTTTGAGCGCTTCAGCATTAGGGGCCATAGGTTTAGCTCCGGGCTGTCCTGTACAAATAGGACAAACGTGCGTATTCTCTTTCAGCCCTCGTTCACGAGAGGCTAAACATCGACAGAATAATTTCTCGTGTGTAGAAAGATACGCGTGAATCTCAAGACCAATTAAACCTTGCATAAGAACCACACACGCCAGAGATTTTTAAACGTTTAGAGTTTATTGTCCAAATGCTATAATATCAACTGAGTGCGTACCAGCAGGCCAACCTGTACCGTCATAGTCTCGGCAAAACTCAACCGTATTTCCACCAACTACTCGAGCAGCAACATTCAAAGGAGGACTTATCGTGCTTGGACCTTCGTTATTAGATGAATAGATAATTCTCCAGTTCGTGTCTGCGCTCGTTAGCAATGCTGGCTGGAATGTAGAGGGAGGAAGAGGACTTACCGTTGAAATCGACCTATATTTCAACAAAACAGAAACAATCGGAAAAGGAGCAGTATACGTTGTAACAACAGGGCTACCCATCGCAATACAATTATCTCCACTTCCGCCCGCATTAGGGGCAGTAGCGATATTTCAGGTTGTAGCAGAATCAATCAAAACGCTCGTTGCACCGGGCCAACTACTCAAACAACTCGCCCCAATACAGAATCCCTCTGCTTGAACATTTCCGCGCACTTCAACACGGTGAGTTGTAGCATCTCTACCTACTCCTAACTTAACATTAGACGATGGAACATCTCTACCTATGACAACATTAGTGTTATCAGTTGCGGGATTTCCATTGATAAGTAATCGCCCAGTATTATAATCAATATTAGCTTTCAACACATTGTTAACCACAAAATCAAGATATACATTATTAGGTGGAGCTCCATTCCCTGCGGGATTTCCTGTTTCAATAACAATACCTGCAGATTCATCAGGATCGTAAACCTGAAGATTATGATTATTAGTCTGATCAAGAGATTTAGGACCAATAGTCAAATAACCTGGTATATTAAACCACGAGGTAGACCCTCCTGAAAACGTCGCAGAACCTCCCGTTGCAAGAGGAGTGACGGTGCCAGGACCAATTTCATTAGCCGTATGTCCGAGAACAGCAGGATTGCCCGGGTTTGAGTTGTACGCAGTTGCAAAGAAAATACTTCCTAAAACGAGCAACGTTCCGAGAAACAAAAAGAGATGGTTTCTACCAATAGTCACCCCAGGCATCATCTCGGAAAAAAGACGAGCCCCTATATAAAGCTTGTCTCGTTCTTTTCTCGAGGAGACTAACTTCCGAAATTACGTTTACGTCGAGAAAACTCATCAACTGCCTCGCGCAACTGCTCAGAACCGAAGTCTGGAAAATGAATAGAAGCGAAATAAAATTCAGCGTACGTCCCCTGATAGGGCATGAATCCGCTCATACGCTGTTCTCCAGAAGTGCGAATAATTAAATCGGGATCGGGAATGCCCTCCGTGTCCAAAAAACGAGAAACATCCTCTTCATTAATCTCCTTCACACCCGAGTGCAACATCTTGTTTATAGCTCGAGTGAGTTCATCACGACCTCCATAATCTAAACAAAGTTGCAAATTAAAACGATTAAATTCTTTAGTAGCTTCTTCAAGAGAATCGATTTCTTGTTGGAGAGGTAAAGGAAGTCTATCTTTTCTTCCTAAATGTCTAAACCGTACCTGTTCTTTCATGAAGTCAGGACGCAACTCGCGCAGAACCTGTTCAAAGAGAGAAAGAAGCTTGGAGACTTCTCCCTTATCACGATTCCAATTTTCAGTAGAGAAGACCCAGAGCGAAAAATAAGAAATGCCTAGTTCCTTGAACGTGCGCAATAATTCAAGCATGTGCTCCTTAGATCCCGCTATTCGATGCCCTTCAGTAGCAGGTAGCAGTTTCTCACGAGCCCATCTCCGGTTGCCATCGGGGATAATAGCGACATGACGAGGAATAGCCTTGTCAAGATTGAGCAATTTTTTCCCTAAATTGGTAAAGCTTGCCTTCTGATCAAGTATGAAAGGCTTATCCACGGTAATGACGAAATCAGAATAAACCTTAGAAGGTTCACGCCACAAGTAAGTCATACCGGACACTTTTGAAAGAAACGACCCTCCCTGCACGTTCTGCAAGAGGCGACAAAGAACTTCCCGCGATCCTTGAGCTAAAATAGAAACACGCCCATCGGATAAATTCTTGACATGACCCTTAACGCCTAAAACATCTGCAGTCTTCTTGACATATTGTCGAAAGCCGACACCCTGCACTCTTCCGAAGACGTCTATCTTCAATTCCTTCATAACCTCACGTAAAAGAAGGACTTTATAAACGCTTAGAAAGCAACTTCGTTAATTCAGTTACGAATCTATCGAGATCTTCAGAATTGATACGAGCACCGACGGCGTCCGGGTGTCCTCCACCTTTTGAATCAGCAAATGAAGGAAGTAAAGACTCAAGCGCATCACGCACTCCCGAGCCTCGAATAGACATAGTACATACACTTCCTAAAACATAAGCCACGATAACAGGTTTAGAAGAATAACGGTACGAAAGTTCGTTCGCTAAATCGGCACTAATGCTTAATGTCCCGCCATAACGATAAAAGACAACAGAGTCGTACGTCCCAGCCAACGCATCTGCCAAAAGAACATCATACCGTTTTTTAATATCTTTATACTTGAGAGCGAAGGAACTACTTGACTCAAGTTCGTGGAACAAATCTTCAGGACTCGAGCACCCTATAATAAAATTCTGTAAATAAACAACATGGGTGACCGAATCCTTCAAACCGAATCCAATTGCATGGGCAAGCTTCCCTAGTTCAGTATCATAATAAGCTTCAAAGGGGCGAGTGATGCCTTTTTTCCATAGTTCCGGACGTCGCAAAGCAAAATCTGAAGCAAACGAAGGAAGGTAATGGTCTGCGATACACCCCATAAGAGCAATCCACATATCGTCTGCCCGTTGTGTAAGACGATAACACCAATACGTAACAGGCTCTTCGCTCGGCATATCGGACCGCGTAGGATTAAAGACGTTCACGTTAGCATGTGTATAGTGTGGAGAGTCAACAAGATGATGATCTATCCAAACAATAGGTATTCCTCCCTCGGAAAGCTCGTTAACAAAATCAGTACCTAAAAAAGGACAGTCGAGTACAACAACCAAATCAGCCCCGAGTGATTGAGCCTTATGAGCATATCCCTTGTCGATGTCAGGATGAGTCCGAACCGCAATACCTTTTCCCCTATCAAGATATCTGCGAAGAAGCACGTAACTACAAAGTCCGTCTGCATCATTATCGTAAAGGAACACGGGATTTTGAGAACGCTCTAAGAGTGAACGTAACTCGTCTAATTGCGTACTACTTAACATAAAAAGGGGACAGAAAAATGGTATTTAAGGCTGCCTAACGACGAAAATAATGCCATAACCAAAGAGCGCCAAGAGCAAGACAAGCCCCTCCCAGAAACCCAACCCAAATATAAGATCCACTCACCGGCTCTACCGAAACTGCAGGAGCAGCGTAGGATGCAACCGACAAAGCTCCCTCGCTAACTTTCTCCGCACCCACCCGAGCGTCCTGCCCAACACGAGAAGACATCTCCCATGCCCGAATACCTATAGCACCGAGAAAGGCAAGCCCTAAAACAGGAAGAACACCCTTTAAACTCGTAGTGGGCGAGAGGACAATCTTCTTTTGAGAAACCCGATAAACCTTTACCGCACGACCCTTTCGACTCCAGAGTGAACGAACAGGCACAATCAACCCTGCACCCACTAATTTCTTAACATTGTAATTGATAGTATTTCCTCGTGCACCAAGTCGTTCTGCAATTTCGCTTTCGCTAAGTTCCTGCTCAGCAAGTAAAGAAAGAATCTGCTTACAAGTAGCGTTAGACATAATGTCTGCCAGCTTTGCAGCACGTGGATCATCAAGGTCAATCATTACATAGCTACGACTCATACAACCAATGAGAAAAAGAACTATTTAAAGCGTATGAAGACTTCAAACAGAATAGAACAATAGATAAGAATAAAGTTTATATAGGACAGGAAGAATCTATACTCATGAACAAGTGGATGGAACTTCTCGTAGGACTTGTACTGGTTATCGCCCCTATTGTTATAGCATTCTATTCTCAAACCTGGGGAATCTGGAATTTCTGGGCAGCTGCAGGCGAGTTCTTTAAAGGAGGACTCTTTTGGTTCATAGTTATGATTGGAGTCTTATTCATCCTCTTGGGAATCTCTGATTTGAAAGAGAACGGAAGCTCGGCTCCTGCTCCTCAAGCAAAACCTGAAGCTCAAAAGAAGTCTAAGAAGTAATCACAACAAATTCTATTAATCCTTCCTCCGCGTTCTTGTATGGCTCAATGTAAATTCTGCGGTGAAGAAGAATGTCAACGACATGCTTACACCATTGGCAAGAGACCCTCGAGAAAAGAGTTCGTAGGTTCCTCCCCTCCTGAAATATTCGTGGGAAGATGGAACTATCCCAATGTATATACAGGCATCCTTGCACCCGAAGAACAAGGAGATACTCAAGTTCTTTCTTCTCATGAAGAATGGCATAAACGAAAATTGTCTATCCCTGAAATAACTTCTTTGCGAAGCAGATTGATTTATGGAAGAACCCAGCAACATATCACAAAGGCACGTGAAAAAAACAAGTTTACCGAAGCTATGCATGAAATAGCTATGACTCATAAATCAATAGCGACTGAATTCCGCCTCAAGAAACCTGTTCATAGGCATACAGAGAATCATTCTACCACCCCGTTAATAGCGCGTGCTGCCCCGGTTGAAAATGTAAAGCTACAAGAAAACGCCCCGGTAAAACCAAAGGTAGACTATTTAGTAAATGATTCGGGAGTAAAATCAGCCCAAGCTATGCAGGAGCTCTACACCGCAAATATTCCCACTTCAACCATAATGAAACTTCTTTCTGCTGGTCTTCTTGGAAGAAAAACGGCACGAATAATGGTCCCTACTCGATGGTCAATAACAGCTGTAGACGACACGCTTTCAAAACAGAAATTGGAGAAAATACGTCTGTTCCAAGAACTAAGCGAGATACGTATCTTCACTGCAGAATATCTGGGAAATCATTACGAATTTATTCTTCTTCCAGGACCCTACGCGTTTGAAGTCATAGAAATTGCAATGGCAAATGAAGGAGTGTGGCACGATTACGAATCAAACTTTCCCCGAAAGACCTATGCTGATTCTGTAACCGGAGCTTATTATGCAAATAGACTCGCACTAACAGAATACTGTGAAAAAATAAAAAGGCAATGCCAATGTCTCGTCCTGAGAGAAGTTCGCCCCGAATATGATGCTCCCTGTGGAGTAGGCATTCTAAGAGAAACAAGCAGAGAGGCATTCGCGAAAAGCTATGAAACTCCTTCAACACTAACAGAAGCATTCAAACAAGTACAATCCCGTCTTCGTTTACCTATCGAACGGTTCACAGAAAAGTCCTGGATACTCAAAAATTACGGAAAACAAAAGAAACTAACTGAATTCTTTTAAGAAATTATTTCTTTTCTGCAATGCGCTTTAACACTGCTTTGATATTCTTATTGAGTTGTTCCATAGCCTCTTCAAGTTGTTGCTTGTTTTTAGTTCCCGTACAAACCAACTTTCCATTCGAGAAAAGCAAGAACGTAGTAGTAGGATTATCAAGTTTATACACTAAGCCAGGAAATTGTTCAGGTTCATATTCTGTGTTCTCTAATTGAAGAGCAAGAATGTTGAGGTTCAGATCAACATTGATAGTTCCTGAAGCTACGATGTTTTGCACCGTAATCTTCGGCTTATCCGTTATCCGAACCCCAATCTTGCCAAGTTGTTTGATAACTTGGTCGATCACCTCTTTAACCTGGGCGACAGACTTGGTGCCTGTGCATACCAGATTCCCGGACGAAAATACAAGTACTGCTGACTTAGGTTTCTTAACACGAAGAACTAAGCCAGGAAATTGTTCAGGATTATATTCAGTATTATTATAGGACTTAGCAAGTTTAGTAAGAGAGACAGGCTTCCCGAGGGAAGAAGTGGCAACAATGTTCTGAATAGTTAAATCAGAAGGATTTTTTGTCATAACTGGTGCTCTTTATAAAGGGAAGGGCTTTATAAAGCTTCCGAAGAGGAAACGACGAGAAATTAAAGGCTATGCGCCCCTGAATTATGGGTGCGTTGCTTACCAAGTTCTTTCTTAATATCTTCAAGGGTAGCAATGTCCTTGGTCCCTCGTTCAGGACGATAATGAGTGATACGTGGAAATCGCAACGCAAAGCCAGAAGAGTACGTCGGACTCGGTTGAATGTTTTGATAGTTAACAGACACAACCACATGAGGCCTGACATGAACTGTGTTGCCTGTACGTTTAGTAACCAACTTCTGCAAAATAGCATCAAGCTCAGTATATGTAGTCCCTTCACTACCTTCTTTTTCTTTCAGCCCCGAAGAAACATTCCCCACTTCAACAAAGTTTCCATTATCTCTGCATGCAAGCGTAAAACTCGTCAAACCTCCTGCGCGCTTACCTGTCCCGTATTCAGCACCTACAATAACCAAATCCAAATCTTGTTTTGCAGGTTTTAATTTAGCCATATAACCTACATATCTCCCCGGCCGGTAGGGTGCGTCAATCCGTTTAATCATGACTCCTTCCTCTCCAATCTTCAAAGCTCCCCGATAAAATGTTTCTGCTTCTTCCACATCATCAGTAACGATTTGTTTGGCAATTCGAATTACCCAGGGCTTTTGCTTGACAGCCCGTTCAATGAGTTCCCGACGTTCACGAAAGGGCAAATCAAGAGTTGGCTTGCCATTGTAGTAGAGCACATCAAAGACATTGAGTTCAACAGGCATTTTCTCAGCAAGTTCTGAAATATCATGTTTACGCTTTATACGTTGACTTACCGATTCAAAGGGAAGATACCGCTCAGACGTGGGATTAAATCCAACCGCCTCAGAATCAAGAATGAAACTCTCTCCTTTGATATGTTTCTTAATAACCGAGACAATATCCGGAAATTGTTTAGTCACATCTTCAAGTCGACGAGTAAACAATTTTATGGTTTTTCCATCATAACTAATAACAACACGAAAACCATCATATTTGTGCTCGAACACGCAAGGCTTTCCACATATTCGAAATCCGTCTTCTATATCCTCTGCCTTAACCGCGAGCATGACCTGAACCGGTCTTCCGGGAACGAGATGGACTTTCTCAAAGGCCCGAGCACCTTTGAATGCAAGATGTAATATTTCAGCAAAGTCATTCACAAGCGCATATGTTTGCTCTACCTTCTCAAGCATCTCTTTATTGCCTGGAAAAAAGGCAAGCACAACCGATTCAACAAGCAAGGCATCTGCAACACCCACACGTAAATCTCCTAAGAGAGTTCGAATAAGGTAGCGAGCTTCATCTGTTTTTGCGGAAATCAGCAATTCAGAAATCAATCCAAGTTTTTTATCAACCGTGCCCTTTCCTTCTATGGCTGCGAGTGCAGAAAGAGAGGCAAACACATGTTCTGCAGTTAAGTCGCGATGATATAGACCAAGTTGCTTCTTCTTTGAAAGAACGTGAACAGCAACATCCCCCAAATCTCCTTTAACCGTATACTCTTTGGTAACCTGCGCAGAGGTAAGACCAGATGCTTTAGCAATAGCCTTGATAGCAAGTTGAGTCGATATGCCTAATTCACGCACATCGTATTCAGGAAAAACCCTCCCACGTAACAGATACGCAAGCTCTTCTTGTCCCTTCAAAACCGGAAGAAACTCAGCAAGAAGCCGGGTCTTCTCAAGTTTCTTAGTCGTCTTGCTTAGAGATTCATAGAGAGAGACAAAATCACCATACTTCATAATCAAAAAGACACAATGTGCTATTTAATTGTTCTCACAACCATCCTCGTTTTTTTATCCCTGTGTCGACAATAGTAAACCCAAGAGAGCTATCTCCAAGATGTCTATGTTTTCGCAAATACGCCGTTCGTTTTCCATTCTCATGAAGAAGTTCAATCAAGCATTTGCTCCAATACTGTAAAATATCTCCAGCAACCATACGTGTGTCTTTATCCCAAGTATATTGTTGATTGGTCACAAGTACGGGAATACCTTGCTTACGAGCAATTTCAACCAGAAGCCGCATCTGCCGAACAAGTTCAGCATTCGTCTTCTGTAGTTCATCCCGACCACTCTCTCGAGCCTGTGCAAAATCAAGTCGATAAAGCATAGTCATACCATCCACAATAATCAGTCCAAAGTGATCTTTAGTAATATGTTTGAGTAACTCATCAAAAGCATTCTTTTGCTCTTTAAAACTTGTAGGCCGAAGAAGTATAATTCGCTCAAGAACTTCAGTATACAAATCGCCTGCAAGTTGTTTCACACGCTCACTAGAAAAACCTCCCTCCGTATCGATATACAAAACTTTGTTTCCTTTTTTTGCCTGCGAAACAGCAGCAAGCAAACAGAAGTTAGTCTTACCCGATCCTGGACCCCCGAAAAGAGTAGTTATTATTTCGCTCTCGTATCCTCCGTGAAGCCAGGTATTGAGGTCATAGCTTCCGGTGGAGATTTTAGACATAAAAGAAAAGAAAAAGAGAGATATATAAAAATAATGATAGGCGTGTTTAACGCTTTCCTTTCTTTGTAGTGTGTTCTCGGCACATAGCACACGATTTACACATCCAGCTATGAAGAAGCAAGATAACAGCAGCGATTACAATAATCCACTGAGACCAAGCTACTTGCCAGAATGCAAATATCAAGATAAGAAGTGCCAAAACCGATTCGGTCCACTTGCAATTACAATCCATATAAACACCTCCTGCAAAAAAGAGTCTAAGAGGCTTAATAAAACTATTTCTTCTTCAAAACAGCGTGAAGCGCTTCGATATCTTTAGTAATGGCTTCTGCAGCTTCTGAAACAGCTTTCTTAACCGTACCCGATGCAGTTTGAATCTTCATGATAACGGGCTTTGAGGGGTGTTCTCGGCGCCAAGCAGCAAACTTGATACCCTGTTCATTCAAATAGATACGAAAAAGCTCTGCAACCGTGATATTGTCAATCTTGAATTCAACAGCATCCTTCTCCGAAGAAACTATTTCTATGTGCATAGGTCAACACACAAAAAACGCTTTATAAAACTTTCCTTACTCAAACAACTCTATATCAGAACCAGACAAACGAGTAGAATCTCCTTGTGAAGCCTGTTTTGCCTTTTCCTTGTTCTCTTTCATCTTCTGCAAATCAGAGAGCGATAAGTCAGCACGACTAAAATCAGGCTTAGAAATATAGGCGGGACCTACAGGAGCTCGAGTTCGAGTAGAAGCCGAGAGAGCATTCAACGGGGCCTCGAACGTCTTACCATCTCTTCGTAAATTGATACCAAGATAGGATTGGAGCTTATTAACAAGAACAAAATCATCGGTAGGTAGCTCCCCATTCTCAACCATCTTAACTACATTTTCAGGCACACCGAGAGCATTAGCAAGTTGCAATCGGGTAAGATTACGAGCCTTCCGTGCCTTTCCAACTTCCCAATTAAAATTATCTACAAGCTCTTTTACAACATTATTCTTCTTGTATTCCGATTGATAACTATGCCATTTACTCGGCGAGCGAGAAGGAGGTAGTGGCGCCATAGTCCTACCAGAACGACGCCTTGATTCAATGGAAGGAAGAGATTCAACCAAATCTCGCTTCTCATGTACTCGTAAGATGAACAATTCCTCATCACGGGCCTGTGACTCGGGAACAGTAAGAATTTGACCCTCTTTAATTACATCTACAAGCCTATCGTTCGCCATACTGAAATTCCGCCTAACTTATTTAAATGGATTGTGGCTCTCCACTATAACTATCTAAATCCTTCGAGGTCGTTAATAGAACGAGGGTACATAAGAGACCCATTATAGTATACAATGGGTGCTCGAGTAATATTATAGCCCCTGACCAGTTCCTGTGTGAGATTAGAATCAAGATCAGCATCAAACGAGTAAATAACAATCGGAATTGGATTTCGTCTTTCAAAAGAAGTTAGAATAAAACCCATACGTTCGCTTTCCCGTAGGAGGGCAGCATTACGATTGGAGTAGAAAAAGAGGAAAGGACGAATATCTGCCCCACACGTAGTATGAAAATGCTGAGCAATGATAAGATGACGCCACTGTAGTTCTGCATAAAGCTTCTTTTGAGAAAGGACACGTTCATCATATTTACCGAATCGCTTTTCAACAAGACGCAATTGAGAAGCAGCCCGATCGAATAGTTCAGAAGATTGAAAGAGAACAGAACTATCACAGGATGAATTAAGGATAAGAGTATCTAGTTCAGCTATAGAGAGAGAAAGCAGACTCGTCCTATCAATAGTCTGTTGATAGTTCCAATAAGATACCCCATAAGCAGACAAGACAAGAAATGAAAATATACAAGTCGCAAGAACGAACGCGGCAATAAGTCTCCCGGTGAAAAGTGCCCTAGCCATGTGTAGACCTCCAAGCAACCTTCTGATTGAAAGCAAGATAAACAAGTGAAACACACCACCAGAAACTAAATATCAACCCATAAAGAAGTACAAAGAGAGCATAATTGAACATAAGATTTTTACCTGCACCCAGATGCTTTCGTGCATAGAGAAGATACATGAAACTTGCACCTAAAAAGAACAACATAAACAAGTAAAGAGGGTTGCTAAAGAAAGTAAAGAGGAAATGGTCAAGAAGATAGCGATTAAGTTCATACGCCGTGTTAAATTCAAAATTAATCGACTGTAGAGAGAGCAACTCATTAGATATAGAATCAAACGTCTTGATGAGCGTGTAGAGTGTAAGTGCAAGAGAGAGCAAAACAGAAATAATGACTGAAGGAAGTATAAGCATTCCAAGTACTCCGCGTTGTGCACCGAAAAGCATTTTTCTATATCCCCAAAGATTTCTTACAAGACCGGTATACCATCGTCTTCGTTGATAAAGAAGTTCCTTAAACTGGGCAGGAGCAATAGTCTTAATCACTGC
>CAZVXB010000015.1:0-3056 GCA_964630965.1 Candidatus Woesearchaeota archaeon
TACACCATCGAACCTGCAGGCGGAGTATACGAAGTAAAAGAATATGACGCTAACTTTGGTTCAGGAATGCCCTATGTACTTGGGTTGTTAGAGCGACAGTACAAGCCAGACATGACGGTCAAAGAAGGAACTGAACTGGCCGTAGAAGCTCTTAAATCATCCACGCAGCGAGACACTGCATCCGGTAACGGTATAGACGTATTCGCTATCACCAAAGACAGTATCAAACATGTTGTCTCCCAGAAGATAACTCCTCTCTACAGTTAAGTTATAGTCATTTTTAGTTCACCATGCCAGACATCTTAAAAAGCATCACTGACGAGTTGCCTAAGTCAATCACTGACGCAACCTTTGAAGGCGCAAACATAGTGCTCTACACGTCAGACAAAGAGTTCTTACGAACCGGAGAAGAAAAGATACGGGACGTTGTCAGTAAAGTCAAGAAACGTATTGAACTACGAGCAGATGAGAAAATTCTCTTATCAGAAGAAGACACGGATAAGACCATTCGCGCCCTCGTGCCTGAAGAAGCTGAAGTGACGAACGTAATCTTTGATGTTCAACGAAGCGTCGTCATCATAGAGGCCAAGAAGCCCGGCTTGGTCATTGGAAAACAAGGTTCTCTCTTAAATGATATTCGAAACGCTACCATGTGGTCTCCCACTATCCAACGAAGCCCCGCCATCCCTTCTAAAATAACCGAAAAGATTCGTTCGGTCTTATACGCAAACAACAATTATAGACGTAAATTCCTCGACAACATAGGAAAGAAGATTTACACCGATTGGAACCCTGAAAAAATGGACATGTGGGTTCGTCTCACCTATCTCGGAAGCGGGCGCCAAGTCGGTCGTTCCTGTTTACTCTTACATACGCCCAAATCAAAAGTATTGCTCGATTGTGGTATCAACCCTGGTATCGCCGAAGGCCAAGAACGATTCCCCTACCTCGATGTTTCAGAAGTGGGAGACTTAAACTCTATAGATGCCATCGTCCTTTCACACGCACACACAGACCACTGTGGTCTTATTCCCTATCTCTACAAAATGGGCTACCGAGGTCCTTGTTATATGACTCCTCCTACGAGAGACATCGCTGCCTTACTTGCACTTGACTATGTGGGTGTAGCCTACAAACAAGCTGATGCTCCTATCTATAAAGCAGAGGATATCAAAGAAATGGTTCGTCACTCTATTTGTCTTAATTACGGGGAAGTCTCAGATATTACTCCTGATATCAGAATAACGTTTTACAACGCAGGTCACGTACTCGGTTCGTCTGTCGTACATGTCAACATAGGAAACGGTCTTCACAACTTTGTCTACACCGCAGACACCAATTATCGTAAGACTCGATTACTTGATCCTGCCGTTAACTTTTTCCCTCGTGTTGAAACCATCACCCTTGAATCAACCTACGGATCAAAAGACGACGTCCTTCCCCCTCGACGAGATGTTGAGAACGGATTCCTTGAACTTGCCAACGAAACGATAAAACGCGGCGGAAAGATTTTGTTGCCTGAACTTGGTCTCGGTCACGCCCAGGAAACTATTTTACGTGTTGAAGAAGCCATACGCACCGGCCTCTTACCCGAAATTCCCGTCTACTTAGACGGTATGTTGTGGGATATCACTGCCATTCACACGGCCTACCCTGACTTCTTGAGCGCTTCTATTCGTAATCAAATATTCCAAGACAATAATCCTTTCACCTCTGCTATATTCAAGCGAGTAGGTTCTCCCGCTGAAAGAAAAGAAGTCATCGAAGGAGGTCCCTGTATTATCATTGCTACTTCAGGTATGTTAGTCGGTGGAGCGTCCGTAGAATATTTCAGACACCTCGCCGATAGCCCTCGCAACCTTATCGTATTTGGTTCTTATCAGGCCCCTGGCTCACTCGGACGTACCGTCCAAGAAGGAGCAACAAGCGTTCGCATGGGGGACGAGACGGTCGATATCAAACTCCAAGTAGAAACCATGTTTGGTCTTTCAGCCCACTCGGGTCGTAACGAACTCTTGCAATATGTGAGCCGTATGAATCCTAAACCTAAGCGAGTAATTATCAATCACGGAGAAGCATCAAAATGTCTTGATCTCGCCTCAACCCTCTACAAGCAAAACCGTGTTGAAACTATCGTTCCTCGCAACCTCGAGACCATACGCCTCAAATGAAACACAATTGGAAAATAACTTTCATCTTGCTTGCCATGTTCGTGCTGGCTCAGCTTATAGGAATTTATGTAGCCCATGTCTACACCCCAACTATTCAACCTACGTTCAACGAGACCTCTCAGACGTACGTTAACACAACGGTGTATGAAATACCTTATGGCTTTGGTCCTCCTGAAGGTGTCAGTCCCAGCTCATCCGTACTTTCCATTGTCATTGCACTTATAGTTGCCGTGAGTTTGATGTTTCTTCTTATGAAATTCAAAGCAGAGGTCTTCTTACGAGGATGGTTCTTTCTCGTAGTAATAATCGGTATCGCTCTTGCGACTAACGCTCTTCTCCATTCAATTGCCTACGCATCCGTCGTAGCACTCGTACTCGCTATTCCTCTTGCCTATCTCAAAGTTTTCAAACGAAATCTCTATGTGCACAACGCAACTGAACTACTCATCTACCCGGGCATTGCCTCGGTCTTTATACCTCTTCTTAACGTGGGCTGGGTCATCGTACTTCTTATCTTCATATCTCTTTATGATATGTACGCCGTCTGGCATGCAGGATTTATGCAGAAAATGGCAAAGTATCAAATTGAACAGATTAGAGTCTTCTCCGGATTTTTCATTCCCTATATAGGGCAGAAAGCACGCATCGCCTTGCAAAAAGCAAAAGCTCTCAAGTTGAAAAACAAAAAAGTTGCAATGCACATCGCCATTCTCGGAGGGGGAGATATTGTATTTCCTATAATTACATCGGGTATTGTTCTCCAAGCCTGGGGTCTTATCCCTGCTCTTCTCGTAACGCTCGGCGCAACACTCGGTCTTACGTTCCTCTTTTATATTTCAAAGAAAGGTAAGTTCTATCCTGCTATGCCGTTTATAACGGTAGGTA
>CAZVXB010000015.1:3066-10886 GCA_964630965.1 Candidatus Woesearchaeota archaeon
TTTGATTCACTAAATCGTATTCCATGGCCTCGTTGAGCTGGTCGACCACGATCAAATAAGAGGTCATACACGTTACCCAGCGCATAACGCGAGTAAGGGCTATGGTTGTTCTTGAGCGCTTCCTTTAAAATCGAGTCATATTTTCTTCCATATCTCCGAGAAGGAATAGAAACGCCCAAATATGCACCTGCGCTTCCCCCCATAGCAACGAGGGATGCAACAACGGCCTGGTCTTTACATCCCACAAGCTCTGATAACAGGTAACTTCCAGTTAATCCCAAAACCATCCCGCACCACCATCCTCTTTGTGCTTTTGTCGCAGGAGACTCTTTGAGACATTGAATAAGTTCAGAACGATCTATATCGATTCTCTTTGCTAATCTTATTAGTTTTTTGAACCTCTCCGGATTTTTCCTATACGTCTGTAGAAGTTTGGTTTTCATGGGTTCTAGACTATAATCTCTTCTTTCTTCAATGTTTATTTAAATCTTAGCTTTATTATGTCACTCATTAGGCACGACAGAGCAAAGGTTTATATAGCCTTTATTTCGTCACTCAAGCATGATAGTAAAACCAGACATGGTCAAGAAGGTAAAGGAATACTTTAACCTCAATATCTATGAAACAAAGGTCTGGCTTGCCCTCCTTTCTAAAGGAATTGTCACAGCAGGCGAGACGGCTGAATTGTCAGGCGTTCCACGAAGTCGTACCTATGATGTCCTTGAATCTCTTGAAAAGAGAGGATTCGCTATTGTCAAAATCGGCAAGCCCGTCAAATACATTGCCGTAGACCCTAACACCGTACTTGAAAAGATGAAATCAAGCGTTATGGTTGAAGCCCAAGACAAAGTTAAGTCACTCGTCACCTTACGTGGCACCCAAGAATATGTTGAGCTTGAACAATTACACAAGACAGGTATTGCTCCCGTTAAGACCGAAGATTTGTCAGGATTCTTACGAGGACGAGCCAACGTAATGTCAAAGCTTCGTGAAGTTCTTACTTCTGCAGATAAAGAAATTACCATTTATACTTCTTTAACTGATTTTGAGAAGAAATCTCGTGTATTGCTTCCTGCGCTTGAATCGGCACAAAAGAAAAACATTCGTGTTAAGCTTGCTCTTTCAGGTGATGAAGAAAGCGTAAAACGAGTTGTTGCAAAACACGGCGTAAAGGCAAAACACGGAGATCACAAAGGTCGTTTCTTCATGGCTGACAAGCGCGATGTTATCTTCATGCTTAATCCTGAACACGCTGATGAAGAACTCGGTATCTGGCTTAAATCTCCCTTCTTCACTGAATCAATTGATAATCTCTTTGACCATCAATTTAAGAAGATGAACGTCAAGGAGACAGCATGAGTTCTCATCTAAAGTATGTCCCTGCCCCTGAAGGTATGCGTCCAGTCTATGTTGGGGCGAAAGAATCAGGAGACCCTTTAAATTCAGTTTCGCTTTATATCTGGGATGGTCCATCAGAATCATGTGTTTCAACTCACTGCTCCGGGTTAGGAGGAGTTATTCCTGGATTTACAAATGGTCTTGAAATGCTTTCTAAAAAGCTAGCTTCAAAACGCAACGAAGGCTGTTATCTTATCTTTGAACCTCGTCCAGCTACTAAGAGCATAACTCACGATATTTTAACCGGAAAGCATACAAAAGATTCCTCTTCAACCTCATATAGATCTCTCAATGAGTCAGAACAAAAAACACTGCGTGCTCTTTTAGGCTTAAACACTAAACTGCGTCTTGCAGCGTAGCATCAACAAGGCCCATTCTATAGAGTTGTTCTCTATTACATAATAGTTCTTTCAAAGCCTGTTCGGGCGTCATAGTAATTGAAATCTTTGCCCATAATCGTTTTGATTTAACAAACGTTTTTTTGTGCGCTTTCTTGAACTGAACACAGGCTTCTTTCATACGGATAAAAGGGCCGCGTTGTTCGATAGTGCCCCGAGGGACAAGCGCAAGGTGAAGCATAGCGGTGTGCTCCCCATCATACTCAAAGTGCTGGCTCTTAACAGCAAACCATCGCTTGAATTGCTCAACAAGATACAAGGAAGATTTTTTGAGCTTCGTGCCTGCAATGTCTCCAGCTTGTCTATCGGTCGTAAGTATAAGCGTTACTGCTCGAGCGTTCTGACGCTGTGCCTTTGTTGCAAACGACACCCTATCAAAGGTTCGTTCTTCAAATGCCTTCGATGTGGGATGAGCAAGAAAAAGACGAGCAGCTTTCTGAAGTTTCTCAAAACACTCCTGACTCAAGGCAGCAAGTACGTTCCGTTCTTTATACGTGGGATCAACAAGCACAATAGGATTGTGAATCTTTGCTTCATTGAGGGAGAGAGTAATTTCAAAGGCGTTCTTGAAGTGATGAGCAGGATCAAGAATAAGAGGAGTCTTTGCCTTCGTGAGGGCTCTAAGGAAAGGAAGAAATCCCTTGTAATGGATAATCAAACACTCAACGCCGTATCCTGAAAATCCACGTATATAACTTTCAGCCCCATACACTCCTTGTGCAAGGCAAAACTGTTTAGCAAGTCGAATATCGTCTTCACGTTTCCGTGTTTTCTTTGCAATGTAAGCAACATGAAAATAACTTAAGTCAGTTACGTTTTCTGCTTGGGCAGGCTTATTCACCCATTTTACAGGGATGACTTCAAATGTCGCGTTTTCACCGTCGGTTAATTGGAAATAATCTCTGCTCCCGTGTACTCGTTTCACACTAAGGCTCTCTTCCTTCCCAACAAGATTCACACACCGTTCAAGAAAAGCCAGGGTGCCTTCATTAATCTCAGAAAATCGAACAAAAATATCAACATCATACGCGTTTCGTTTAACGAGCGTGCCCTTTGCAAAACTTCCTCCCACAAAAACCTGGGCTTTTTGTTTGTGGCGTGCAAGTTCAGCACGAAGAATCGATCGGATACGAACCACCGTAGCGTTTAATCTAGCGAGCTCCTCTTTTGAAGGGCGCAACACTTCTTTTTGTTCTTTGAGAATACGAGCAAGGCTCATTCCTCTATCAAACCAACGGTATTTTTAAACTGTCGGTTAGCTCTTACGCATGGCCCGAGAATCAATCTGTTGCCCAAGGTCAACAAAGTATTTTCCTTCTTCAAGCGTGTATACGAGTGGTCGTTCCTTGTTAAACAAGTTATGCAAATCAATAACATACTTTCCTGGTTTGAGTATTTTTACACTTTCAAAGTCAAGTACAATGGGCTTCTCTTCTTCCTCTTTCGTTTCAGCACCAATCATCTCCCGGACATCTTGTTCAATTTGTTCTTTCTCCTCATGTGAAAGAGGCACAGCCGGAGCTTCATGTTTTATCCGAGCAAGCTTTTCAGCAGTTAAATAAAAGAAAAATTTACTCCCGCACGAACACCCATGTAAGATTTCTCGGGCGTTATCATCGTACGTTTTACTACAATGCACACACTGATGAGGCATTGAAAATCAAGCGTGGAGAGCTTAATAAAGATTTATGTCAGATTCTCTTTCGTCTCAGGAGGTTGGCGTTAGTCACAACCGTAACCGACGAGAGGGCCATCGCAATTTCAGCAATAACAGGATGCAGAACTCCAGCCACCGCAAGCGGAATAGCCACAACATTATAAGCAAACGCCCAAAAGAGATTTTGCTTAATTTTAGTAAAGGTCGCCTTGGATAACGCTATCGCTTGAACCACACCAATCAACGAACCCCGCGCAAGCACAATATCTCCTGCTTCAATAGCAATATCGGTGCCGGTGCCCATGGCAATTCCCACATTGCTCTGCTTAAGGGCAGGAGCGTCATTAATACCATCACCTACAAACGCAACAAATCCTCGTCGCTGGAGTGCTTCAACGTGATTCGCCTTATCCTCAGGAAGAACATTCGCAATAACTTCTTTGATTCCTACTTGGTGAGCTATAGCTCGAGCGGTTTTCTCGTTATCTCCGGTTATCATCACAGTTTCATATCCTTGTGCCGTAAGCTTTCGTACCGCTTCAACTGAATCTTCTTTTATAGCATCAGCAACCCCTATTACGCCCAGAACGCGTTTATTCTTAGCTACAATCATCGTAGTCTTGCCTTCATTTTGAAGCGCATCAATAGAATCCATACTCGTCTTAAGATCAACTTTTCGTTCTTTCATAAGCGTCTGGTTACCGATCGTGATAATATCTTTGCCCAGTTTCCCTTCAAGTCCTCTTCCCCGCAAGGCAACAAAGTTAGTTACTTTCTTATAACTCGTGAGCTGGGCCCGAGTCACAATGGCTTGAGCAATAGGATGTTCAGAAAGATGTTCTAACTGTGCTGCTGTCTGAAGAAGTTCTTTTTCAGATACACGTCCCGCCGGTATAATATCCGTCACTTCAGGTTTGCCTTTAGTAAGTGTGCCCGTCTTATCAAATACAATAATCTTAACTTCTTTCATGGTCTGTATGGCCTCTCCCTTTCGGATGAGTATTCCTCGTTGAGCTCCCATGCCAGAACCTACCATTAACGCCGTAGGCGTAGCAAGACCGAGAGCGCAGGGGCAGGCAATTACAAGCACAGCCACTCCAACCCCAATAGCTCTGCTTAAATCCTGAGTAAAGTACCACCAATTAAGAAACGTCAAGAGTGCGAGGGCAAGTATGCAAGGTACAAAGACAGAAGTTATTTTATCGGCGAGTCGTTGAATAGGTATTTTAGAACTTTGAGCTTCCTCAACCAACTCAATAATATGTGATAAAAATGTATCTCCTCCCACCTTTGTCGCTTGTACATATAAAATTCCGTCTTGATTGATGGTCGCTCCGATGACTGGGCTTCCTTTGAGTTTATCAATAGGCAAACTTTCTCCCGTAATCATCGATTCATCAACAGAACTCTCCCCTTTGATAACCCTTCCATCGGTAGGAATTTTTTCTCCAGGCTTGATTATCATCACATCTCCCACTACAAGCTCTTCAATAGAAATGTCAAGTTCTTTACCTTGCCGTATAACTCGTGCCTTTTTAGCCCCGAACTCAAGGAGTTTCTGTATCTCTCGACTTGCTCGCCCTCGAGCCCGAGCTTCAACATATTTTCCTGTTGTAAAGAAAGCCATGATCATTGCCGCAACGCCCGAATAGTCTTGAACAGTACCAAACAACGAAGCAACACCTGCCCCATACGCAACCAACGTCCCGAGCGCAATAAGCGAGTCCATATTGAAGTAAAACGTAACGAGTCCACGAATGCCTCCCTGAATAGTGTTCCATCCACATACAAAGATGACGGGGAATGCAAGAATAAGCACAACCAGTGTAGAGTACGGCATCTCAATCAAAGACATCCCCAACACGCGTTCAGAAAGCATAAGGATAACAATCGGAATAGTCAGTGCCCATGACCATATGAGTGCTCGTTTCCAACTTCGTATCTCGTTGTCTTCTGGCGGAGAGTGTTTATGCTCCATGGTCTACCTTAGATACTTTATACCCTGCCGCTCTAACGGCTTTGGTTAATTCTTCGTCAGAAACAGAGTCGTCAGCTTCGACTCGTCCCTTCTTAAGCATAAGGCTGACCGAAGCTTCCTTAACGCCCGCAACACGTTTCAGACTCTTCTCAACATTCACCGCGCACGATGCGCAATGCATTCCATCAATAGTAAGTTTTATTTTTTTCATTGTTTCAGATGATTAACAAGCCACATAGCAAGCAGTACAAGCACGATAATAGTAAGAGCCATACTGAAGAGGCCCATAAGTCCTCCCAACCAAAATCCATTTCCACCCATCATACCATATCCTCCAAATCCCATCATTCCTCCTCCACCAACGAGGACAAGTGCTATAATCCCTGCAAGAACCACTATCAGTGTATCATCTCGTTTCATTCTACAACAAAGGTCCCCCGCCCCATTCCCATTCCACACATGAATGAATACGTTCCTTTTTCAGTGGGTGTGAATTCAATATACTCGTTTGGGGTTGGGAGATTCTTGGCAACTCTAAAGTCAGGCACCGTAAAGTATCGGTAGCATCCTCGTACACTTGAGTCAAGATATACACGTACGGGCGTGCCCACGGCTACCTTGACTGTATTTGGATAATAATTGTAGTTGCGCATGCTCAGCGTGACTACTTGAACGCCTTCATCATTCTCCGGTGTAGTAGGAGCGTTCGTTGTTTCTTTACCCACGAGCATGAAGAGTCCCACCCCTATAAAGAGAACCACAAGTCCAAAGGCATACCAGGCAGAGGATTTCATTGGAAGAATACGCTCCTCCATCCGAATACCATCACCCAGGTAGTCACAAGCGTTAACGCAAGACTCAACACAATCGTAAAGAGCTGACTGTCCGTATGTTTCCGTTCCATTTCACGTGTTTCCTTGTAAATCATGTAGTTGAATCCAATCATGATGGCTGCAGAGACACCAAAGACAATAACACCCGTTGCTCTAAGATGATCATTCACAAGCATAAAGGCAGTCATAGCCCCCATAAGTCCTCCCATAAATCCAGCCATGATACCTTCCATGACTCCCATTATTCCGCAACATTTTCCATTCCATATTCCAAATGATATTCCTACAATCATTCCAAACACGCTTCCCCAGAACATTCCATTAGTAGATGCAACAAAAAATCCAGGGAGGAAACCCGCAATCATTCCCAAAGTCATTCCAATCATCATTCCCGTCATACAAGGAAATTCCTTATAGGCGCGTGCGTGCCGAGCAGAAGCAACAATAAGCGCATAACTTAAAACTACAAAGAAAAGAGGGAACCCATATACGGGGAGAAAGCTACTAACGGACCGTAGTTTAACAAAGTATAAAACTCCAAGTAACAGGAATGAACTTGCAAGCGAGACGAAGAGACTCTTGAGGAGTTCTCCTTCAGGACCGTTGCTTTTCACAAACTGTTGAAATTCCTTGAATGTCATGCTTTTCTCTGGAATGACTATTATAAAAGGGCTTGTGTGAAACTAGTTTCAGGCATAGAAACGGTTATTAACCCTCTTTTTGATTTGTAGATATGGAAAACAAACATGTGGGCTATTTGCTTATCGGTATTTCAATAGTCATAGTGGCAATTATACTTATGTTTCAAAGCACGCTTAGAAGCTTTGTTGATTCAAGTTGTACCATTGCACACGGGGACGGTTATTGCCCTATGTATGTCACTATCGATACGCAAACCTATCTCGCGTTGGGTATAGTCGGCATTTTACTCATTGTTGGAATCGTACTTATCTTCTCAAAACCCGATGAACGCGTGGTTATAAAAACGAAAACGGTCGAGGCAAAAGCAAAGAAGAAAGTACTTGATATCAATGACCTCAAGGCAGATGAGAAGGAAGTTCTCCGTCTTATTGCAACAAACAAGGCTATTTTTCAGGCAGATCTCATCGATAAAACAAACATGCCCAAAGCACGTATAACGCGTATAATAGATCGCCTCGAAGGTAAGGGTCTCGTAGAACGCAAGCGTCGTGGTTTAACGAATGTTGTTGTCTTGAAGGATTAAATCTTTTAATACCTCGTAATCTGTGCGAGAAGATCAGGAAGCTCTCTGAGTGATTTAATACAATAATGAGGGGCTTTCAAATCATCTGTTACTCGGGGAGGCTCAGCGCAACGAAGAATTGAAATAACTCCCGCATTGTGTGCAGCACCTACATCATCATGATGATTGTCTCCAACATACACCGCTTGAGAAGGATCAACTTTTAATAATTCAAGACCGAGTTGTAATGGTCTTGGATGGGGTTTTCTCTCTGTGCAACTTTCTCGATGTACAACGGCCTCGACAAAATAGGGTGAGAGACCATGAGCATCTAATAGTCTAGCAAGTGAGG
>CAZVXB010000016.1:0-10653 GCA_964630965.1 Candidatus Woesearchaeota archaeon
CATTTTAGGTTCGTGGCTGACTATGATGAGCTGAGCAACACTTATTTCTCGGAAGATGTCTCGGATCTTCTCGAGCTGTTGTTCGGAGAAACCATCGGTGGGCTCATCAAGGATAATGAGATCTTTGGTTTGAATATTGCTGTGCATTGAATTGAGAATTTGATTGAGAGCTAGTCTGTAAGCAAGGGCTATGGCCGTGCGTTCTCCTCCTGAAAGGAAGGCGTAGTCGAGTTCAAAATCTCGTTGCATGATAATCGGAGAGAACGTCTCATCAAGACGAACGACGAACGCATCGGTGGTGAGGAGATTAAACCATTTGTTGAAGAGGCGAGAAAATTCTTCACGTACGCGCATTAACACTCTGCGTTCAATGAGAGAAATGAGTTCGGTAAAGGGGCCCGTGAGCCAATTCTCGAGAGCAGTGAGCTCGTTGGCTTTCTTGAGAAGGGCACGTTTCTCTCCGAGTTCGCCTGCAATACGTTTGAGTTCTCGTGTGAGAAATTCATACTCTTTCTTTCCCTCTGCATGCCGAATCTCACTTACTTTCTCGTCTGAAAAGGCATTCTTGAGCTCTCGTTCCTTTAGGTTAGCCTGTGTTTTGAACTTTCCGTACTCGAGAAGCGATTTTTTGATAGAGGTAATGTGATCATTGAGAAAATGAATATCATTCTTTATGGCTACTCGAGACTTTTCAAGTTCTTCTATGCGTCGAGAGGTGTGTGTTAAGGTTTCTGCGCGTGCGCGTGCGAGTTCGAGCTCGCTCTTCTTGGCCTCTAGTACGCTGAGACGAGATTTGCTCTGTTCCCAGAGTAGTCTTTTCTGATGCATAATAATCTCGAGTTCTTTTCTTTCCCGTTCTGCACTCGTTATCTGGGTTTCAGTTTCATTCATAATATTATGCTTATGATTCTCCGATACGTCTTGCAAACACGTAGGACAGATATCAATATCGAATATTCTCTTTCTCTTTCCGAGATCCTCTTCTTTCTTGAGCTCAAGAGACTTTACTTTACCTGTAACTTCAATTATCTCTTTTTGCACCTCATCGATTGTCTTTTTTTCTGTCAATATGTTTTGAAGAGTTTGTTTATAGAGCGCATCGTCGAACGCGTGGGGTTTCTCGGTAAGTATCTTTTGGGATTTGACCAAATCAAACTCGAGTTCTGAAAGCGCCATGGCTTTGTTGCTATACTGGACGTTTGCTTTCTCGAGTTCTTTTTCAAGTGTGAGCGAGTCACTTACTTTTTCTTGTATCTCTCCGAGTTCGAGTTCTTTTCTTTTACGCGCCTCTTTCTTTTCGAGAATTTCTTTCTCGAGGTTGAGTATATCTATAGCTTTTTTCTCAAGAGATAGCTCGACATTCTTTATTTTCTCACCGTAGGACTCGACGTCTTTTGTTTGAGCCTGAAGCACGCGAGCCTGCTCACGCAACTTAAGGGTGACAAGAGAAATGTTCTCCTTTACACGACGATACTTCTCTATTCCGAATATGTTTCGCAAGATGTTAAGACGCACTTCGCTATCCTCCATTATGATTGACTTCATTTCTTCTTGAGGAGAATAGACGGTGTACTTGTAGAGAAGATTTGTTTTCTTCACGAACTCATCGGGATAGTTAAGCAGTTCAAGTATACGCGTTTTTAATTCCGTAACCGCTAACTCTTGACGTTCTCCATTTACGGTGAGGGCACACTCTTCTTGAGACACTATTTTTGAACCACGTTTGAGTGTGCGCTCTATAGTTACATGGGCGCCATTGATTTCGAGCTCGAGTGTAATGCGTCCTTCTGATTCGCCGTTGGCAAGTAATGATGAGCCTCGTTGACCTGGTTGTATTCCGAAGAGCGCGTATTCGACGGCGAGGAGGATGGTTGTTTTTCCTGCACCTACATCTCCCGCGAGAAGCGTCGACCCGGTGGGAAAATCAATTTCTCCATTTTTGTAACTTCGTATATTTGAAAGGGCCAGTTTAAGGAGTTTCACAGGAGCACCGCCTTCTTGAATTCCTCAAACACGCGCTCTTCGAAAAGAGCTGCTTTTTCTTCTTCTTTCTTCTCCACACCTAACACGTGCAAGAGAGGACTTACGAGATCATTGTAGGAGCTGGTGTGCTCGCTCTTGAATTTAGTTATGAGAGTCTCTTCGAAATCATCTCCGGGGGCTTCGAGAACAAGCGAGGATTCTCCTCCCTTAAGATTAGCCATATTCTTGAGAACCGAATACGCCCCTTGTCGACGGGCAAGCAGTTCAAGATCGTTCAACCGTAAATCACTGGGGACACCGCTCTCGAAGTAACCACTAAGACGGGCAATGAGTATTTTATCTTTAAGGTCTGCTTTGCTCAGCGTTTCACGAACCACCTCTGAAAAGTGAGAAGCATCTTTAATCTCAAAATCGAGCACCGAAACTTCTTTCATCTTTATCTCTCGACGTTCTACTTTGCCTTTTGTATCTGCAATATAGAATGAGCCTCCTCGTAACTCTTCAAGCTCGCCTGCGTTATTGGGAAAGAGAGGACCACAGTAGACGCGTCCTTGCTTCTCATACTTGACGTGAAGGTGTGCTAGGGCCGTGTAATCAACTTTGGGGAGCTTTTCATGATCAACTGCAGGAATGGGAAGATTTCCGACTGCATCACGCAGAGCCGTATGAAGCATAAGTATTGAAAACAACCCTGGGGCTTCGTGAAGTTTTATTTTCTTAATATCTTCTACTTCGAGAGCTGAACGTTTACCTGGATACCCGTAAATAGCGACACCTTTGTAAATGACGGGCGTGAGATAAATAGAATCTCCTTTTAGTTCGGGTTGGCAGGCATTTTTTACAAACCCTGCTTTTTCGAGCACTTCGATAAAACTCTTTCCCGAGGCCGAATAGTCATGACTTCCGGCTATAATGAAAACAGGAATTCCAGCTTCCTTGAGACGACGTAGTTGGTCGAACGCGACTTTTATGGCCTCTATCGGAGGATAAGCAGAATCGAAAAAGTCTCCGGCTATAAGAACGAAATCAAGCTTTTCTTTTAAACAGGTGTCTACGAATGAAGCAAAGCTACGCAGATTAAGTTCTGCAAGCTCTGGCTGACGCCAGCCACCAAGATGACAGTCTCCTGTATGGGCAAATCTCATGCTCCCTCTTTGTTCATAAAAAGAGGCTGGAGGTGCGTTATAAATAGATTATTGTGCCGAGCGCGTAATCTTCCAAACTTCAAGCGATTCCATGAACATCTTTTCCTTGGCAATTTGAACATGGGAAAGTCCTTTTTTCTTGAGAAGGGTAAGAATAGCGGTACGGGGGGTGAGAGAGGAAAGGAGCAAAAGACAGACACCGTTGGGCTTGAGATGGTTCTTGAGGTTAGAGAGAAATCGGCAGATAATCTCATCTCCCTGCTTTCCTCCGGTTGTCACTTGTTGACTTTCACCATCTTCTCGCTCATCTTTAGGGAGGTAGGGAGGATTGAAGGCTATGACGTCAAACGTGCCTTTAACAGAGGAAAAAAGATCAGACACATGAGCGGGAATACCTTTTTTCTTCACAAAGGCGACTGCTTGTGGGTTTATATCGACCGCAAGCACGCTACGCGCTTTTCCTGCTCGGGCTGCTTCGGATTGGATGCCTGAACCTGTGCCCATATCGAGAAAAGTCTTTCCTCGTACAAATCGAGGGATAACATGAGCAAGGAGGCGTGAATCTTCTGCAGGCAGGTATATCATATTAGCCCGTTATAATCCGTGCGAGAAATACGGCAATTTCTTTCTTGAAAACAAGAGAGAGTACAAATGAAACTATAGAGAGGAATAAAATGGTTGAGAGAATGATGACCAATAGACTAGGACGGTGATGCTGTTTAGGCATGTCAAACGTTGTCCTCACTTGCACCGGTTGACGAGAAGGAAGGGGACGAGTTTGCTGAGGTTGAGAAGGTCGGGAAGGTAAGGAAGGGAGTTGAGGAGTTTGTTGGGACGTCTGGACGGCAAGGAGGGTCGAGCCCCCATCTAAGGCTTTGGCAGCTTCACGCACCTCGCTCTCAGGGTAGCCCGCGTTTGTAAAACTCTTAATCGCTTGTTCAAGCGAGGTTCCGCGTTCTAACGCGTTACGCAATCCCCCGTAGATATCATCTCTCATCGTAAGTGCAAACGTTGTCCGTTAGCCAGAATATGCACGTCAGTGCCCTTTTTATATCCCATCTCGACTGCAAGATCAAGTCCTGCTTTCAGTTTAGGATAATCTCCGTGTGAAGGGATAACGTGCTCAGGATTTGTTATAGTAATAAGGTCCCGCAAGTCTTCACGACCTCCGTGGCCCGATACGTGGATATTATCGAAAATACGGACTTTGTGTTTTTTCAATCGCTTTTCAAGTTGGGCCCTATTGAGCTCATTAATAGGGGAAGGGATAGTCTTAGAAGAGAAAATAATCTGATCATTGGGTGCAAGAGGATAGTGCAACTCATTTTTAGAAATACGATCAAGAATGGAGCCCGGTTCTCCTTGGTGTCCGGTGCACACAAGCAAATACTCGTGTTTGTTCTTTGCTATTCGTTTGAGCATACGATCTATTTGCTTTCTATATGCAAGCATATGAATATCTGCCCTGAAAGGGGCTTTGCCAACGGCCGTTGCTGCGCCCACGTATTTATTCAGACTTCTTCCGAGGAAAATAACTTCTCGGTTGAGTTTTCGACCGAATTCGGTGATGCTCTTAAGACGAGCAATGTGTGATGAGAACGTTGTAACAATCATCCCTGCTTTTCTGTTGTCGTTTGTAAAGAAAACATCTTCGAGCAACCCTCGGGCTATCTTTTCAGAAGGTGTCTTTCTATCGTCTTTCGCGTATAAACAATCAACGATAAGTGCTTTGATGCCTATCTTTGAAAGTTCCTTGAGTCGGCGATAGTTCGGAGGGTCACCAAGAATAGGGGCGTTATCAAACTTGTAGTCGTTGGCATATAACACGACCCCATAGGGAGTATGAACGGCAACCATGGCCGATTGTATAGTTGAGTGAGTGATGTTTACGAGTTCTATTCTGTACTCGTTCTTCTTTCCTCTGACTTTGTAAGAATCATTGGGTTTGACGCTTATCATCTTTGATTTGAACGGTTGATGATTATTATCTTCCACCAATGACTTAAGCACCTCGATAGTGAAGGGAGTTCCTATAACCGGAGCATTGTATCTATGAGCAACATATTGTACGCCTCCTACATGGTCGAGATGGGCATGTGAGACGACGAGTGCAATGACTTTTTTACGGAGATCGTTGCGATCAAGATAGAGGTCGTCGGGAAGGGCTTCGAGGGCACGCATTCCTCGTTCAGTGGGGACTTTTTCTCGTTCAGCAACACCCACTATGGCGGGAAGATAGAGTCCCGCATCAAATAAAATAACGTCGTCATCAACTTCGAGGGCAGTCATGTTCTTACCCACCTCATTATACCCTCCAATTGTATGAATAGTAATCATTGTCCGAAAAACAGAACTATGTTTATATACTTTTCAGCAAACTATTTATAGCATGCGACGCTCTAGTCTTGTGAAGCACCATATCCGGCATCTTAAACGTCACCGCAATATCCAATACGGTTTTATTAGCATTCTTGTCGTCGTGCAGATTATTGCTTTCGTCACACTCTCTTCCCAACTTGCTCAAGTGCATGCATCACAGATAGAACTCCGCCATTCACTCAACGAGGCCCTTGATGAATCACGCCAGGAAACTCAATATCAGATAGGAGAAGTTGCTCGAGAGGTTTCTAAACAGAAAGCGGATCTTCAAGACCAAATAACAACTCAACAAGCAGATTTTACTCATCAGATTAATGTGTTGCGTGCTTCCCAGACCGATTTTTCTCAAACTATTAACGAGGTTATCAAGGGAGTTGTGAGCGTGGGAACGGATAAATCAGCAGGAACCGGATTTATTGTACACGCTTCAGGCTATATCGTGACTAACTATCACGTCGTCCAAGGAGCTCGATTTGTTAAGATACTCACGTATGATGGAAATTCCTATGATGCGAGTGTTGTTGGAAGCGACTCTGAAAAAGATCTTGCTTTGGTTAAGATTAATGGATTGTTTGAGCCATTGGGGCTTGCTGAACCTGGATCGGTTCAAATTGGAGAAAAAGTTATTGCAATAGGAAATCCCCTCGGTCTTTCGTTCACCGTTACGGAAGGGATAGTCTCAGCACTTGATAGGGAAGGGCCCAATCAACTTAAAGCGTATATTCAAACAGACGTTACATTGAACCCCGGCAACTCGGGTGGTCCGTTGATTGATACGGAGGGGAATGTTATAGGAGTAAATAATTTCAAATTAGGAAATGCTGAGGGGCTTGGATTTGCTTTGGATAGTCGTATTGTGCGCGAGTTCATGGCGCGTACGATGCCTGCAGCATGAGTGCCTTCCCTCCTACCGCTCGAGTGAAGCGACGATATCTTCTGGTGAAGGGTTCTCGTGAAGCTATTGAACGCGCATTGCTTGACTATCTTGGTTTGTTAGGGTGGTCACGAGCTGCCCCTCTTTTCTTGCCTGTTGACAAAGAGCGATGGGTATGTGCCGTCGATAGAAAAGAGATTGTGCATGCTCGAGCTGCACTCGCACTCGCTCCCGAAACGCTTGAGGTTGTGCGTGTCTCAGGAACGTTAGAAGGTTTGAACGTTAAAGTTCCTCACGCCTAGTTTGAATAGGATACTAACACAAACCTTAAATACGAGTCAGATTAAAAACAAGTAAGAGGCTTATCTTAACTATGGAAATTCCTATGGAAATGCAGCACCAGGCAATGGGCTATGACCGTGCAGCCACGATGTTTTCACCTGATGGTCACTTGCTTCAAGTAGAATATGCTGAGAAGACTGTACGTTTAGGAAGCACGAGCATTGGGCTTGTGTGCCATGATGGCGTTGTACTCCTTGCTGACAGACGTATTCGAGACAAACTTATCGCTCCTGAATCTGCAAACAAGATATTTGAAGTTGATGAACACATTGTCGCAAGCGCAGCAGGAATTCTTTCAGATGCGCGTATGCTTGTTGATGATGCTCAAGTGCTCGCACAACAACACCGGGTAACGTACGATGCTCCTGTTGATCCTGTCACCGTTATCCGTATGATTGCTGATAAGAAACAGATGTTTACTCAATACGGTGGATCGAGACCGTTTGGCGTTTCTGTAATGCTTGCGGGCGTTAACAAACAAAAGCCCCACTTGTATACGTCAGACGTGACAGGTAATTTCTTTGCTTACCGTGCAAACGCTATTGGAGAGAATGATGAACAGATTAAAGAGACCTTGAGAAGCGAATTCAACGAATCTATGACTGTTGATGAAGGAATTAAGTTTGGATTAGGTATTTTCAAAAAACTTTTAGGAAAGAACTTTGAAATTGAGCGATTTGATGTTGCCTATATTAAGTTGAACGATCCTAAACTGGTCCGATTACACGGCGACTCATTGAAGAAGTACGCTAAGTAAGAACACCTTAATCTTTATAAATCGACTCCTATTCACTCATCTATGACGATTGTTACGGCTAAGCATAAAGTAAAAAGCAAGACCTTTGAAGTTTCTGTTAATTTTGATGAGGCGCTTAAAGTTCAACGAGGAACAGGAGATATTACTCGAGCATTGAATGTAAGCACTATATTTTACAATGCTAAAGAAGGAAGTGTTGCCTCTCAAAAAGATTTGATGGAAGCTTTTCAGACCTCTGATACGTACGCGGTTGCAACGACTATTATTCAACGTGGAGAATTACAGAAGCCTCAAGAATTTAGAGATGCTGAACGAGAGACGCGCATTAAACAAGTTGTAACGCTCCTTGTTCGAAACGCGGTTGACCAGCATGGGCGACCTTACACAGAAGATAGACTACGACGAGCCATTGATGAGATTCATTACAGCTTCGACTCCCGACCTGCTGAAAAACAAATGCTTGACGTACTCGATAAGCTCAAGACTGTTATTCCTATCAAGATTGAGACCAAACGCATCCGTCTTCGTATTCCTGCTCGATTTTCTGGAACCGTATACGGACTTTTGAAAGACTATAAACAACAGGAAGACTGGCTTCCTAATGGAGACCTTGAAGTTGTCGTAGCTTTGCCTGCAGGATTACAACTTGATTTCTATGATAAGTTGAACGGCATTACGCACGGTGCTGTTGTAAGCGAAGAATTGAAAGAATAAAGTTTCGTAGAAACCTTTAAAAATACCCGGTTATGCATTACGGTACTATAAAGTACAGAACGATTATACGTTTTGATGCTGATTACTATTACATGAGAACTACTAACGACGAGGCACATGAAGCCCCTGAAGAATCAAGCCCTGAAGTGAGCAAACGCACTGTTGTTGTTCCTGGTGAAGTTATTGTTAACGGTGATGACTACTTGCCTGGCGAGGGAGCACACCGCGATGGAGATCATGTTGTTGCAAGCCGATTCGGTCTTGCTGAAATTGCAGGCCGTGTTGTGAAAGTAATTCCTCTTTCTGGTGCATACGTACCGAGACGAAATAACGTCGTTCTTGGGAGAGTTACTGATTTGACGTTTAACGGATGGCTCTTTGATATTGATTGTTCAAGCAATGCATTCATGCCTATTGCAGAATCTCCTCGGTTTATCAACCAAAATGAGATGGACCAATTCCTTGCTATTGGAGATATTGCTGCGGTTAAAATCTGGAGCATTAAGGGACGGGGAATTGACCTTACATTCAAAGGGAAAGGGCTTGCTAAGCTCGAGGGAGGATTTATCTTCCGCATCAATCCGAGCCGAGTACCTCGCGTTATTGGCCGAGAGGGAAGCATGATTAATGTTATCAAAGACAACACTCACTGCCAGATTACCGTTGGGCAGAATGGATGGGTCTGGATTAAAGGAGAAACGACCGATGATGAAATCCGAGCGCGAAAAGCAGTCGAATACATTGCAGATAATGTACATATTACGGGATTGACTGAACACATGGAGGAGTGGTTTACTAAGAACTAACATGGCACTTAAACGACCAAGCGGACGAAAGGCAACTGAGATGCGAGAGATGATAGCTAAAGTAGGTATTATCCCTAATGCTGATGGAAGTGCACTCTTTGGATTCGGAAACACTATGGCCATTGCTGCCGTGTATGGGCCACGTAAATTACATCCTCAACACATGCAAGACCCAAGCACCGGTATTCTTCGAGTTAACTATGACTTATTGAGTTTCTCGGTTGGAGATAGAAAGAAGCCCGGGCCAAGTCGTCGAAGCCAGGAAATTTCTAAAGTCATTGAATGGGCTTTACTCCCTGTTTTGGACTTGAAAGAATTCCCTAATACCGTTGTTGATGTTCAAATCTATATTCCTCAAGCAGATGCAAGCACTCGTGTTGCAGGTATAAACGCCGCAGCTATGGCTCTTGCTCAAGCCGGATTGCCTATGCGAGACCTTGTCTCTGCCGTTTCAATTGGTAAACTCGACAAAGATCTTGTTGTTGACGTCGACAAAGAAGAAGAAGACTTTGAAGGCGGTGAAGGACCAACAGACTTCCCTCTTGCTAAAGTTTCTAACAGTGATGAATTTACTCTCTTGCAACTTGATGGAAAGATTCCTCCTGAATCTCTCAAGAAAGCTATAGCTATGGGTGTTAAGGCCTGCGATGAAGTGTATGAAGTTCAGAAGAAAGCATTGAAAGCGGTGGCCTCACTATGAGCGCAATGGGAATCTCAAATCTAACACGAGACTATTTACAGAAATTGTTCAGTGAAGGACGACGATTCGATGGTCGTGGGCTGCTCGATTTGAACGATGTAAGTATTGAATATGGTGTTTCGAACAAATCAGAAGGAAGCGCACGTGTTAAAATAGGAAAGACAGAAGTTATTGCTGGTGTCAAGATGGATGTGGGAACGCCTTATCCTGACTCGCTTAACAAAGGAAACTTAGTTGTTTCTGGAGACTTGTTGCCTCTTGCCTCACCCCGATTTGAACCAGGACCACCTGGATTTGGAGGTATTGAAATGCCTCGATTGATTGATAGAATGCTCCGTGAATCAGGATTCATTGATTTCGAAGGACTTGTTATTAAAGAAGGAGAGAAAGTCTGGACGTTGTATGTTGACGCCTATCCTATTAACGACGATGGGGCATTGATTGATGCTGCAAGTCTTGCGTGTGTAGCCGCTTTGCGTGCAGCATTCATGCCTGAACTTACTGAAGAAGGAAAAGTTGATCATGAAAAGAAAGGTAAGAAGAAATTGCCTTTGAGAGAAGCAATACTTCCTCTTTCATTTACCTTCTTCAAGCTTGGAGAGTCGCTCATATTACACCCTACTCGTGAAGAGGAAGAGGCGTGTGAAGCTAAAGTCACGTTTGGAGCTTCTAAGTGGGATGGAACGTTAATGCTTAACTCCTGTCAGAAGGGATGGGAAACGCCGTTTAGTGAGAAAGATATTGGAACTATGATGGATATACTTCCGGAGAAGTATGAAGAGATGCACAAAAAGCTTAATAAGCTTCTCAAATAAGCCTCACCATGAAAACACACCTCGATCACTTTACCAAATATGAAATTGCCCGTATTATAGGAGCACGAGCATTGCAGATTGCTATGGATGCCCCTGTTTTGCTTAAGTTCACTAAAGAGCAACTTGAAGAAATTCGAT
>CAZVXB010000017.1:0-10576 GCA_964630965.1 Candidatus Woesearchaeota archaeon
AGGTACAATCGCAGGCATCCCTTTATACGGCTCAGTCTCATAAAACTGAACTTCCCCCGCATCAGAAGCAAATACATTCGAACAGGACGCACGCGTGCTCCGCTTGAAATCACTAAACTTGTTTGCTACAGAATCATCAAGAACCGCACTATACGAACCCTCCTCTCCATTAAGACGATACACACGAAGCGTGCGATAACTGTCCCCGGTAGTTGGTTCCAAAATAGCCAAGTACAGATGTGTATTGTACGTGAAAAGTTGAGCAGGTTTGCCCGCATCATCTGAGCCCAAACCTTGCACTTGTCCGAGTAAAGCACTATCCACAACAGAGCCCGTGTACTCCCCTTTAATCGCATCTTTATCGGCATACTGAGGAACCGTTTGAGCAATAGATCCCAAAGAAGTAGACAAGGCTACTCGACGTTCATCCTCAGCTAACCGAGAAGTAGTTGAGGTAGCAATACGTCGAAGCGTCTCATCCGCAAGTCCTTGGGCTGCAGGCGAATTAGAGCGTGCTCGCATATCTAAATAAAGTTTCAAGTCCTTAGCTTCTTGATACGTAAGCGCAGACTCTCCGTTGACTTTGCGCGTCAACTCTCGAACCTGAACTTGACTTCCATCTCCTAAGGAAATACTCTGATCTTCATACGAAGCAAGTTCTTGAGCGATGAAGGCTTCTCGTGCTTTATCTCCTTCAACATACGAACCAAACACCCCAGAGTCTTTTTTGTAATCCTTCTCTAAAGCTTCAATGCGTTGATTATCATCCTCAATGAGAGAAGCCATAGTATCTACATCCTGGTCAATGACAGCACCATTATCATTATAACACGCTTCAAGAGAGGTATAGGAAGGCGTGCCTTGTACATTAACATGGTTTCGACACCATTCTGTCCATCCGTTAGGTCCACGCATAACCTTCTGTCGAGCAAGCGCAGATCCATCAAGACCAGTGACAAAATTCTTTACAGTCAGAACTCCAGCAGTCGCAAAACAAGCACCCTTCATAGTCTTCACCACATTACCAAGACCAGTTGAGATAGATTCCCACTTCTGAATAGTCTTATTAAGATCATCAATGCGTTCTTGTGCTTTTTCAGGAGCAAGTGTAAGAGCGCGTTTCTCAATGCCTACTCCGACGGTGAAATTAGTCTGCACAGTAGTACCTTGCGTTTCAGGCACGACCCGAATACGCGCATAGTTTTCAAGTGAAATAGAGTCTAATCGCAACACCGCACCACATACTTCACGCGTACGCTCCTGTGTCTGTCCCGATCGTAAAGAAAGGGTAAATGATTCAGGGCTTGAAAGGCCATTAGGAGAAGCACATCGTGCAGTGAGACGAGCACTCTCTTTATCAAGAGAAGTAAGAGCAAGTGACGAGCCAGTACTCAAAGTAGTATTCGATTCAAGAGCAAGTGTAAAGGGCGAGGCACCTCCCCAGGTAAACCGAGCCGTGGAGAGCGCAGAAGGCGAACGTATTCCGACCAATCGTACATTCGTTAATCGCCCATTAATATCAAGAGTTGTACCTGAGGAACTCGAATCATAACGATAGGTTTGTGTAAGCAAATCGTTAAATCGCCCGTTCGTATCGGGATAAAGTTGCAAGTAAAGCGTAATCAATTCAACAGCAGTACGTTGTTGACCTAACTCTTGTGCCAACTCAATAGCACGTTCAAGACCAATGCTTCCAAAGCTATCCGCGCCCGTAGCTTGATTAGAATCTAACTTAGTCTCGGAAGGATACTCTTGGACCAAGGTTCGATAGGTATCGAGAGTGGCGTTAAAATAGGTTTTAAGTTCGTCAGAAAGGGCACGGTTAGTCAGAAGACCCACATCTTTAGAATACACGCGAGAGGAAGATAGAGAGAATGAAACTCCCTTTGAATCTCTAAGAGTGTAATTGCCTATCGAAAGATCGTAGGAGACAACAGTAAAGGAGCCTTCTGATTCTCTGCCTTCGATAGAAACGCTCGTTCCTTCGGTAAACACCTGCTCAGCAAGACGAAGTATAACTCGTTCCGAGCCACAAGAGAGTGAAACCTGTCCTGCACTTCCTCGAGTAGAAATATCCGTCACCGAACATCTGTCTTGGGCAACCTTCCCTCCTTCAGGAACCTCAACAAGATCATCTCCAATCTGCAAGCGTGCAAGAACACG
Source organism: Candidatus Woesearchaeota archaeon (assembly GCA_964630965.1). Lineage (GTDB taxonomy): Archaea > Nanobdellota > Nanobdellia > Pacearchaeales > GW2011-AR1 > JBBSZK01. The sequence continues at coordinate 2,164 of CAZVXB010000017.1, forward strand.
AGCAGGATCATAGGAATCGTAAAATACTCTAAGACCTGCCTGACAGTAGGTTCCTGGAAGATAAATTAGATTATTCGAACTTGTCCCTTTAGCCACTGTTGTTGACCCCACTTTGCTATCACCCATATAGAAAGAAATTCGAGCTTGCTTATCATCCACACTTTCAAGCCGTACAAAATATCTTCCTTTGAAGAAACTCTGATGCAATCGTTCCGTTTTCCAAGCACTCTCACTAACCGGACGAAGATAAAACGAAGACGATCCAACACCAAGTGCATTACCTGCCCGATAATCTACGGTGGCTTGCAATGTAACATTCACAAATGAAGGTTGATGTGACTCGTTTGCCTGCCTGCGAAGCACAACAACGGCATATCCTATGTTATTCATGAAAGGACTACCTACGAGTTCGCTACGAGACTGGAGCGCAGCTTGAGCTGGATGGAACCCGACGCCAACTACTTCTGCAGGATACTTCCCCGTGAATCGAATATTGCGCAGTTGAGTAATATCTATAAGAGGATTGACTCGAAATGCATTAAGTTGACAAAATACGGGCACGTTCTGTTCAGCGAGTAAATCGCTCCTAACAACACTGGGCTGACATCCTGCAGGAGCCACATTGATGAGTAAGTCCTGACGACCCTCACAGGTAGCCTTCTGATCTTCACGGAGAATAGGCCAATAATCAGTCAATTGTGAGCCCGAATAGTAACTTCGAAAATCAGGTTGTTGATACTGAACATATCGAGAAGTACCATCGCGTACGCCTGAAAAAGATACGCTTGCTCCCTCAGCCAAACTAGCAAACAATAAACAAAATACCATCCCCAAGATAATAAATCGTAATTTCACTCGAAACCAACCTCCACAGTCGCAGCTGAGAATATCTCAAAATTAGTTTGTAATTGTTCAAGACTTGTAGGACTTGGTAATCCATTTACATAGAGCTTAATGACTCCAGACTCTAATTCTGACTCGAGAATATACACATCTCCTGCAGTCCCTCCTCCACGGAGAGCCGAATCAATACGTGTCTCAGGAGTTGTAATATCAAAACACTGTTCCTCGGTAGCCCCTATAAATCCGGCTATCCCAGAACGGGGAACAGACGTGCATTGTTGTTTTGTAGTACCAGGTAAAATAATACTCGAGTTACCGTATACAAAAACGCTAACGTTATACAGCCCCTCGTTTAAAGACAAGCCAGGTTGTGAGGGGAGAAGAGAACTCATAGTCTTCCCATCAGAGCGAGTGAAATGCACTATGGCGCTATCTTGAGTAGGTTGTCCATCTACATAGAGAACAACACGAACAGGATGAAGCTCCTCAAGAATCATATCAGCGCTCGTTTGACTGTTAGATGAAAAGAGCTGTCGCGATTCAGTGAAGTTATCGGCTCGAGCAATTAATTGTCCATTTGCACAGGCGGGAAGCGCGGCAGTAAGAGATGCGCTCGTTCCTGTAAGCTCAGTTCTTCCAAGAGAGCAACGTTGATCGAAGCATTGGTAAAATAGATCCGCTTCAACAGGATTAAGATGAGTATCGTAGGTAGCAATAGTGGCATTTGAATTGCTAAAGGAGCATATATCCGAGACGCTACTCTCGGGAGCAATTCCCGTTGTGAGAGGATTTCGAGGAGCATTATCGTCTACAATAACGATAAGAGGGAATTGGAACACCTCATTCCCTTCCATCAACTGTACAAGAACAGGGAAACGAACATCGTACACGAAGTGATAAGGGACATAACAGAAACCAAGCATACCGAGCCCCTGTTGATTGCCAATGGGTTCAGCTACCATGAGAGCATCGTCCGCGGGAGTTACTTCTATCAAAGTAGGCCAAGAACGCGAGTAAAGGACTCTCCCTTCACCAGAAATATCATGAGGAATAGTGAAGTAACGTTCATTCGAATTCGCTGATTGTGCAGTGGAAAACCGAAGGTGAGCAAGGTTAGCCTCGAGAGCATCCTGAAGACCCTCGATGACCTCCCTCGTTTCCCAGATTTGAGGAGCACATTGAACAGAAACACCATCAACAGGAGCATATAATCGAAGCACATCGGCAGCGTACGTATCAAAATAAGCATTCTTTTGTTGATCTTGATAGAGAGAAAGTGCTTCAGCATGTAATGAACCAAGACGACTCGAGAACTGCACATCATGCATAGTGCGTACTCCTCGTGCGTCTCCTAATCCGACCGAAAGCATATTAGAAACGCGGGCATTGACGCTGCCATCTTCTAATGAAATTTCAACACGAGGCACACCACTATCAACATCATATCCTTGGGCCCTAAAAGAAGAAAAATCACACGCAGAAAGACGCTCCTGGACAAAAACCCCAAGCTCGTCTTCAATCTCTGTCCGAGTAGGTACGTTCTCACTCACAAGACCATTACTCGTTAGACTAAACCAATAAGGTATTTGAGAGCCTGCAAAAAACAAATGAGATGAGAAAGGAGCATAATCGCTTCCTGGCACGTAAGGTCCAGGGTTAATACGTCCTCCTTGTGAGCCTGCCAAAGATACACCTGCTCGCAGAGCATCATCAATGCAACTAGTATAATAAGTGAACACAGGTTGAACCTCTGTAGGAAGAGACGACAAGCCTAATTGGTCACGAAATGTAAAGAACGCAGCAACAAGCCCCACGATAACAATCCCTATAATAACGAACAGCGCAACTTGTCCTCGCCTACCCATGTCTCTGCCCTCGTTTTACTCTATCTTTAATAAGCTCAATAAGTTCGCTATTGATATCCTTTTCAATCGCATCTTTGAAATTACCCCATAACTTTTCATCCTCGATTAAAAGAAGGTATTTTTTCATGCATCACCTAATCCACACCATTCATAGAGATATATAAATCTTGCTTACTAATTTAATAAGTTACTAAGTAAGTTAGTAAGCAAATTAAGCAGAAGCATACAAGCAAGAAGAATGGCCCTGCGCGGAATCGGACCGCGGCCTATCCCACGTCAAGGGATCGTTCTACCATTATACTACAAGGCCTTTAGAAAAACCCGCGTATGAGCTATTTAAAACCACCGAGTTAAAGTTTAAATAACCGCAACCCATTAAGGAGATATGAAAAAGACAGCAGGGTATGTTCTTATGGGTGCAGGCATTGTTGCACTTGCATTAAGTTATCAGGCAGTTCAAACAGCTCTAAAAATAACTCTTCCCGAATTCCTCGGCAAAACAACGCTTCTTTCACTTGCAGCATTAGGAATAATACTCGGCGCATTCATTGCGTTCAGGGTCGGAACAAGCAAGAAGGTAACTGAAGTCCCCATCTACCATGGCAAAGACGTCGTGGGCTATAGAAGAGTACAAAGATAACTAAATAGGAATCTTTAAAAACAGTCTTTTCACTACATTTGTAACGCGTTAACCTGCGACCCCATCAGGCTGGTTTCAGCGAGCGTACTATCTGCCTGTCTACAATGAAAATACCAGAGAAAGTAAATCGTTACTGCCCGTATTGCAAGAAGCACACCTTACAGAATGTAGCTGTTGCCAAACAACGCGGACGTTCATCTGCACACCCTATGTCCCGATGGTCACGAAGCCGGGCCAAATTACGAGGTCAAGGCGTAGGATATGGAAACTTAGGAAGATTCTCAAAGCCAGCCATCAAGAGCTGGAAGCGTAAGGTAAAATCAACTAAGCGTATGACACTTATGTACACATGTACAGCATGTAAGAAATCAAAAGGAATTAAAAAGGGAATCCGCACAGCACGTATAGAAGTAGGAGAAAAAATAGCAAAGTAACATGGCACAAATAAAAGGCGCTAAAAAGAAATTTTTTGAAGTGAAGCTTCCCCTCACAGCTACCAAGATTCACGTCTATGGTTCAACACCGGAAGAACTCGAAGGCAAAGTTATTCGAGTGGACATGACGCGTAGCCTCCGAGGAAAAAACCTTGAACTTCGTGCTAAACTCAAAAACGTTAATGGCACGTTAGAAGGCATGCCCGTAAGCTTAGAAGTTATGCCCTCCTATATCCGTAGATCAATCAGAAAGGGAACTGACTATGTTGAAGACTCATTCGAAGTTGAATGTAAGGACGCAAAGCTGCGCATCAAACCGTTCATGTTAACCAGAAAACGCGTCTCTCGTGCCGTGCGTAATGCGCTTCGTGAGGGAGCAAAGAAACACCTTGAGTCACATGTCAAAGTTAGAAACGTAGAAGAAATTTTCTCTGAAATAACCTCAAATAAAATCCAAAAAGAACTCTCCTTCAAGCTCAAGAAAGTCTATCCTCTTGCTTTCTGTGAAATAAGAGTTATTGAAATAGTTCCTGAAAAGAAGATGCAGACTGCCAAGGCCTAAGCATTCGAGCAATTCTCATCTCCAACGTAGACTTTTTAAACCAAATTACTCATCCACGTTCACGCCTCTGTAGCTCAATGGTTAGAGCACTAGTTTTGTAAACTAGGGGTTGGGGGTTCAATTCCCTCCAGAGGCTTATTCTTGAATAGTGCAATAATAGTTAAAAACCGCACCAATATAGCAGACATATGAGTCTTAAAGAGGTACAAGAGGAAGTAAACAACTGGGCAAACCAATTCAACCCCCCCTATTGGCCCACGGCAAACCAATTCTATAGACTAACAGAAGAAGTCGGCGAAGTAGGTCGAGAATTAAATCATAAAGAAGGAGTGAAGAAAAAAAAGAGCGATGAAAAACCAAGCTCGTTGAACGATGAACTTGCAGACGTTCTATTTACGCTTCTCTGTATAGCAAACAGCAACAACATCAATCTTGATGAGGCGTTCAGAAACATGATGGATACCAAAATATATGGCAGAGACAAAAACCGTTACGATAGCACGGGAAAGAGCAAAGAAAATTAATTTCTACTAAGATAGGCAAACCAATCAAGACCTTGCACAATCGTATAGCCATTTTTTATCAATAGGGCCCTACAGCGATTTTTCTCTGTTTGAGATAAATGCCTAACCTCAAAAAGAATCATGGAGGGCTTTATTATGTGAAAAGGTATCTGTTTCAAAATATGATAGTCATATCCTTCAGCATCTATTTGAAGAAAGTCTATCTTAGAAACATTATTCTTTTTAAACAAAGATCTAAGAGTCAAAGTCCTTATTTTTTTGGTTATTAATCTTTCATCCAAATCAGGAATTCTATCTTTATGTTTTGTAACCTTTTCTTTCAAAAATGAACCAATCTCATCGTACCATAAAGGAAGATTCTCGCCTTCGCTCTTCCTAAGCATGTAGAAATTCTTGAAACCGTCCTTATCTCCGATAGCTATATTTTCAAAAACGAGCCCCTTTATGCCCCGATAATTATTTTTAAGTTTCTCAAATACATAGTCAACAGGCTCTACCAAAAGACCGTTCCAACCGAATTTTTTAACATAGAGATAAGTTGGATCAAATTTCATCCCATCGTTTGCACCAATCTGAATAAAGAAGAAAGGTTTATGTTTAATCGAGTAATTTCTTATTATCCGATTAAAGGGCGCTTCTAAATAGCCCTTCCTTTCCAAAACCTTAAAGAGAATAGGATAAAAAAGAGGGTACTTAGCAAGGAACAAATAAACGTTCTTTTGTATGTCCCTTAACATAAGGGAGAGAGATAAACAACAATTATAAATGTTTCAGGTAATCAAGCCCTCGTTTGACCGAAGCAATAATAAAATCAGGATTTCCCTCATCATATAATTGCCGGTAATTAATAATCCTCAATATTTCTTCTGCAAATCTCCCAATACGAGTAGTTTCTTCCTGCCCATTAGCAAGGGGGCGAATAGTTATGGCCTCCTCAAAATTGACTCCGTGTAACGTTGAAGGATAGAGAAACCCCTTATAACCTAAAGCATCCATATGACCTAAATCAGTGAGGAATGCACGTAGTATGTGCTGAGGAACAGTGTAAACATATGCGCGCGTTAAGTTGTGCTCTACAAGAAACTTAAGGAAAAAATGAGCCTCTTCCCCTGTATTTTTTGCAGGGAGGGTCGCAATAATTTCAGAGTCGGAAACACCGAGAGCAATCAATTGTTTTTTCCAATAACTAAAACCAGGACCTTCTTTTTCATATTCTTCAGCTCCATTAAGAACTATATAACGCGCACCAGATTGTTTCTTGAGATTTACAACATGAGCTAAAGAACGCTCATGTAGATCGACCCAAGCATGAACAAAAATAACCTCTGCCTTATGCACAAAATCCCTCAACAATTCATTCATGAGAAGAGCAAATGGAAACCTATCGCGATCGTACATTCCAAAACAATAAGGGAGGAGATTATAAACTTATAACTTAAGAAAATATCACTGTTCCAAACCAAAACTCTGGTTAAATTCTACAATCGTGCGATACTTAGCAAGATACTCAATACCCTTAGGCGTAACTGAATACGTCTTTCCCGCCGGAGCCCGATGTTCAACAACAAACCCTTTTCCAATCAGTTCAGAAAGATACTCCTCCATCATAGGATGAGAGAGATTAGACTTGTATAGTATATGCGTCGGCTTAATCTTCCCATTGCGATCTCTAATCACAGATAAGATATCTCGTATAACTTCCAATCGTGTTCGTTTCTTGGTCATGAGCGCAAAACTAAGATAAGGCTCGCAAGTGCAAGCAAATACCCAAACAAATGAAAGACATGGCCTGCGACATAGGGGAATGCGTGAAAGGTTGCAAAAATAAAGGCAACATTTCCTAAAAAGATAAAAAAGAATGCAACGAGCAAGAGGAGCGTTCCTTGATGTCTACGTCGTGTATAGGCCGTAAAATAATGAAGAAGAACCAAGAAAGCTAAGAAAGATGAAATGAAGTAAAAAGAGAGTGCCTTGTTTAACGCGAAGACAACGATAAGCAAACTTAACGTTACAAGAACAGCATAAAGACGATTAGATTTTCCAGAAAGAGCCATATAAGCGAGCGTAGCCAATCCCATGACCAAAAACAGTATATGTGCACTCACACCTATCACGGCCATGGAAAACAAATGTTCCAAGGGCACTTCAAGACCAGGGGCATTGAGTCGTGAAGTCACATAGAGATTAAGGGCAGACCAGGTAAAATATCCGAGAGACATGGAGAAAAATCCCCATCCCAAAACACGACATTCACGCTGAGCGGAAAGACGATAAATTCTAAATGAATAAAGAGCAATAAGCAACGTAATGACTCCAAAAATAAGCTCAAGTGCTATGTCATATCCGAAGAACCATTTAGGAACAAGATAGAATTGAGTCATGAAGAAGAGACGAAAAAGAGCTTTTAAACATTATGAAACTGCCCTCGTGAAAAACGTTTAATAACCTCTTAATAAAAGGTAGCCCTCAAGTTACCATGACAACCAAAACAACCCCGACGCAAAGAACCCACCGCCGCCCCTTCACCGGGGCGCGGGTTCCGCTCCCTCAAAGAAGGGGGAAACCACCACCTGTGCACTAATGCACAACCCTGATTTCTGGGAGGTGCGGACGTCATGGTCCGCACTTCCTTAATTAATAAGAGAAACTTTTTGATCAGCAAGGAGGATATCAGCCACCTTAGAATCCAAATTAACCAATGCTCCCGTCTCAAAGGGGCCAATCACCGTACCGGACATATCAACAAATTCTGCGATAGGTTGCCGAACGAGCACCATCTTATGATCTGCTAGCACAGTCCTATCTCCATGAAGAGACTGTTGCAAGTCCTTATCCGCATCTTCAACCGCCAACACAAGCCTCTCAAAAAGAGGCTGTTCAAAAGAAAGTAGTGTTGAAAAATCCCTCTTCATAATGCCCGTCTCTGAAGCAACAAAAACAAGATTCAAAATCTTACGCTTCCGAATGCGCATTAACTCCTTGAAAAGGGAAAGAGCATTTTCAAACTGCTTCTTAGATTTGAGAGCTTCTTCAGAAAAAATATCTGGAGAGTTTGAAAGAAGCGCCCTACGTTCCCGTAAGAAAGAAGAAAAATCATCTACAAATGTCTTAGGAAGCGCTTGCAAAGAATCAGCATATTTTTCTTTTCTAAGAAACTCGTATAATTCAGCATAGTCCATAGAACTTCAGCTCGATAAAGCTATATAACTATTACGGCACTACGAAAAGAGCGTTTTAGTAAGCAAGTGCTTCCCAAGATACGCCTTACCCTTTAAAGCATAATCTTCTGTAAATCGTCCTTCATGCGCCGAAGAAGAACTAGGATCATAGAAGAGCACAGGAACAGCTCCACCCGTATGTGCTTTCAATCGACAAGAGGTTGTGTGATCTGCAGTGAGTACGACCCGAGCTTTCCGTTTTTGCACAAACGGCACCAGAAATGAAAAGAATCGTTGATCCAAAAACTCAATCATGCGAATCTTATCATGGGGTTTATTATCGTGTCCCGGCACGTCAGTTTCTTTAAAATGAACAAAACAGTAGTC
>CAZVXB010000018.1:0-5988 GCA_964630965.1 Candidatus Woesearchaeota archaeon
TCAATATCAGATTCCACAACCATAATCTCCGGGACATCAGGAAAGGGCTGACTAACATTCCATTTTTTCCGCAATCGATGAAGAAGATGTTCAGGAGTTATCTTGAGCGTGTTACATCGAATAAAACTTCTCGGCCCCGTATGAATAATTTCAGAAAACGCCTCGTAATCTCCTTCTTCAGGCAAGAGCAAACGCATGCGTTGAGCAAACAAAGGCTTCATTTCATACATGGAGTGAAAGAGAACAAGAGGGTTTTAAGGCTATGGGCACGTTAATGCGCGTGAGCCATACGGTAGAAACCAATACCCATAAGGACGAGTCCCAAAAAGAAAGAAAGAAACAAAAATTCCTCGCTATCCATAAACGGAACTTTATCCATCAAGTGCCAGAGCCCCCTAAAGACAAGCACAGAGCCAAGAATAAGGAGTGTCTCCCAGAAAACATGTTTCCTCTTTAACATGATAAAACAAAGACAAAACCTCTTTTATACCTTGCCCTTCACAACAACTATATACTTTTAAAGCCCTTATTTATGAACGAATAATGGCAGCTGTAGAGTCATTCTTGCCCGCAAGTACTGAACCAAAATTAACCGTAGAGAAAACAGTCCGAGAAAAGCCTTCAGTAGCAGACCTTACAACTATCGAGTCTCCCGGTCGCCCTGTACCTGCAAGCGACTATAATCCTCCTGCACCAAAAAAGAAGAGAATCACACGACCCAAAAAGGAACCGACAAAAATAGTAAAAGAAAAAAAAGCCATCCCGCTCCGAGGCACAGCCACCCTTATAATAACCGAAAAACCTCAAGCAGCTCTCAAAATAGCAAGCGCGTTAGGAAACGCAAGGAAATACACCGAAAATAAAGTCTCATTTTACGAGCTTGAGCGAGGAAACAAGACCATAATCGTCGCTTCAGCCGTAGGTCATCTCTTTAACCTTACTCAAAGCAAGGGTCAATCAGGATGGCCTATATTCAAAATGGAATGGGTTCCTGCATTTCAAAAGAACGCATTCATTAAGAAATATTATGATGTAATAAAAAAATTATCCTCTCGAGCAGGAGAAGTCATAGTAGCAACAGACTATGATATTGAAGGAGAAGTAATAGGGTGGAATATAGTTCGTTTTCTCCTCAACCAATCAGACGCGAAACGTATGAAGTTCTCCACCCTTACAAAGCCTGAGCTTGAGAAAGCATTTGAAAAAGCATTGCCCACGTTAGACTGGGGTCAGGCCTATGCAGGAGAAACACGTCATCAAATAGACTGGCTCTATGGAATTAATCTCTCCCGAGCCCTCATGGCAGCCATTAAAACAACCGGCTCGTTCAGAATCCTTTCAATTGGACGCATTCAAGGTCCCGCGTTAAAAATTATAGTTGACAGAGAAAGAGAAATAGCCTCGTTTAAACCCGTCCCTTTTTGGAACGTATTCGCACGTGTAAGAAATCAAGAGTTCAAACATCCTAAAGATATTTTTGATAAGAAACAACTTGCAGAATTTGAAACTATAAAGGAAGCTCAAGCACATACCACACAACGTGAAGAATCGGTAGAACCCCCTCATCCCTTTGACCTCACTACCCTTCAGCGAGAAGCCTATGGATGGCATAAAATAGCTCCTGCACGCACCTTACAGATAGCTCAAGCACTCTATCTTGATGGACTCATCTCCTATCCCCGAACAAGCTCTCAGAAAATACCTTCTGAAATAAACCCTAAAGATATTTTAAAGAAATTAGAAAAACAATTCTCAGCAGCAAAGAAAGCCTCTCGTCCGAGCCCCGTTGAAGGTTCTAAGTCGGACCCTGCTCACCCTTCAATTTATCCTACAGGAGATGTTGCGCACCTTGATAGAGAAGAAAGAAAAATTTACGAGCTCATTGTCAAGCGATTCATTAGCGCCTTTTCAGATAATGCCTTGCTTGCTCGAAAGAACGTGACTCTCACTGCAGGCGACAAGACCTTTACAGCAAACGGAACAAAGATACTCAAACCAGGATGGACGGACGTGTATCCTTCATCAACTGAAGAAAGCGAATTAGAAGATCTCAATGGCAAGGTATCGATAGACAAAATAACGTCTATAGAACGAGAAACCCAACCCCCTAAACGTTACACGGCTGCCTCGCTTATAACCATTCTTGAAAAAAAGAACTTAGGAACTAAAACAACCCGCTCAATGATCGTAGAAACGCTTTTTGACCGAGGATATTTAGAAGGCACCTCCATCAAGGCAACCCCTCTCGGCATGCGTCTGATTGAATCGCTCGAGCAGCACTCCCCCGTTATCATAGACGAAAAATTGACACAGGATTTAGAAGATAAAATGGAAGATATTCAAGTCACCAATGCCAATAGAAAAGAAAAGGAAGAAGCAACCCTCAAACACGTTGAGAACGTTATCTCCACCATTGCCCGAGACTTCAAAGCACATGAAACAGACATAGGAAAGGCACTCCAAGAAGGAAATCAGGCATCGCGTGAGATGCAAAAAGAAAACAGTATCATCATGCCTTGTCCTCAATGCAAAGTGGGCTCGCTCGCCATAAAATATTCAAAAAAAATAGGACGTTATTTTGTAGCCTGCGACAAATATCCCGAATGTAAGGCAACCTACTCTCTCCCCCCTAATGCCCTCATTAAACGCACCGAAAAAACGTCAGAAAATGGTCTTCCCTTACTTATGGCTCTTAGAAAAGGAAAGAAACCCTGGATATTCGAATTTAATCCTAACTACAAAAAAGATCAAGCAACAACGTCAAGCAACGAGCCCAAAGAAGAATCATCAGAATAAGGCGTTAAAGAACGTCTTTGTGTATCATCAGACGAGAGACGAGCTCTATAAACGGGCTCAACAGGAGCAACCGCATCAGAGGAATAATCCTTTGGTGGAGCTGAAACATACGTAGGCAATGAACTACCACTAAGAACCGAAATCATCTTACTTTCCTTTATGCTTCCAAGCACCGACGCTCGGACGAACTTTATAGTGTCCCTTGTTGCGGAATCCACGCGATTTACGAGCAGCACTGGTAATACCTCGCTCAGCTCGGCGACGATTCTTGTATGAACCAATCCAAGCCATGACCGGATCATTCTTTATCTCTGGTCGAGCAGGGTCAACCATGATAACTTCAAAGAAAGCATGTTTCCCATCTTTGCCTATAAGATACGAGTTAAGAACCTCAAGGTTAGGATATTTACGAGCAGCACGAATTTCAGCAACCCACTGATAACTCATTTTCAGAATCTTACGATGATACTGCTTACGAGATTTACGTCCCTTGACTCCTTGACGTTCTCGCTTGCGTCCTCCACGAAGAAGGCGAATACGTATAACGACAAAACCTTTCTTTGCCTTATATCCAAGAGCACGAGCTCTATCAAGACGAAGAGGTTTCTCAACTACGGTAGCTGCATCTCCGCGTCGCCACTCAATCATGCGTTCTTTTAGAAGAGCACTGTTAGGGCGTTTCCACGCTTGAGCAATATAACTGTAAACTCCACGAGCCATCTCGTTCCTTGCAAATTTGGATTTTTAAACCTTCGCACATCAACCGTTCACAAACACAGTACCATTAATCCGCCTAATAGTATTCGTTCCAGGGGTAAACGAGCCAGTCACATTCAATAAAGGCACGGCAAGCGCGTGTTTTCCATTGGTAGTGTGCACATAGAGCGACCCTTCAATAACGTCCAAAGTATAATCCAAATTAACCAGTTGGGAAGGAAGTATCACGGTGCGTTCATATCCATCAGAAGTTGTAGAAGCAAATGCCACTTCCCTCTGAACCGTGTATGCCACACTTTCAAGTTCAAGTGTCTGTCGTTCGTAAAGCTTGTCTGAAGACGAAGCACCAAGTGAGAAGAGGAAGAGAACGAAAAAGAAGAGAATAAACCCAACGAGTATCATAAATTCAAGAGACGTTTGAGCTCGGCGCATTTACCCTTCCTGAATCAGCACATGGGTTGACTGTGCGATTAACTGAATACGTTTTATACCCTCGGGAGATGAAATCGACCCTTGAAGAGGAACCGCACTATGATAGGAAATAGTATTAACGCCGGACTGAGAGCTGACTGAAAAGAGAATATAATCATCTCCAACTGTAACAGCACTCACCCCGGGGGGCAAGTACGGTCGAACCGTAATTCGTGAAGGCTCGCCTGCGTAATATACCTCTTCAGCATTGGTTGTGAGGGTTGTAGCGAATCGATTAAGGTTACTAAATCTAATTTGATCCCCAATACGTGAAGAATAGAAGAAAGCCGTGCCTAAAAGACCGATAATGAGCAGAGTAACAAATGAAACAACTATAAGATATTCAAGGCTAATTTGGGCTCGTTGTCCGTCGGGCATGGCTTCGGTAAGTTTATAAAATAAATCTCATACCTCTGATGGGGAGAGCGTATTTAAAAGTTCGCAGTCAATGCAAAAAAGAGGAAGTTATAGTATTCTGAATATAATCATAACCCTAGTCATAACCGCCGCAGTTCTTCATACAGGAGCACATTTTGCGCTCTATGGGACGGGAGTTCCCGGTGTTGCCGAACAAGGAGTTTCAGGATTTGCAATCGGAAAAATAACGGGAGAACAAATAAAATCAAATTATTCAGGAGTTCCTTCGTTTTCAAAGATGCTGATTATAGGAGAATGGGGTTTGTTAGTCATACTTATCCTTGTAAGCCTCATTGGAGACAAAGCACACTTGAAAAAACATCCCGTTGCACTCCCCCTCAAACAACCTCACGATAAATCAAAGACAGATATTGACGTATTATACGATATAATAAAAGAAAAAAAGAAAGTGAGCATAGACACTATAGCAGAAACATTCAAGATAAAGGACGACACTGCAAACGAGTGGGCAAAAATCCTTGAAGACGCTAATCTCGCGACAGTACACTATCCTCGATTCGGAGAACCCGAAGTGAGACTTAAAGAATAATATGAAAGAAAAGGTTTTGAAAAAAGAGGTGCATAAAGGCAACCATGATAACAAGCAAGAGCACCATCAGAAACATCACCACAAACATCATCACCCACAGACGCACCAACACCCTCATGTTCCAGGCCATCATCTTGAACAACATCAACCTTCCCATCAGACACCTCAAAAGACCGCGCCTATAATCCCTCCAAAAATTGAACCCCTCCACATACCAATACACTCGAGCAAAAAAGATGCGAACGAGATAGATAGGTATATACTCGAGATTGATAACGCAAAGGTAGCAGTCGTTATAAAAAAAACAAACGAAGGAAACATCTACGAATTGCAAGTCCCCCAGATAAACGTGGCTACTGCAGCACTTCTTCGCGATATGCGTAATGAGCTCGTCACACTTACCTCTGTCAGCATGAAAGAGCTGATTGATCCTGAAGCATTCTCCGCAATTAAGACCCGATTCACGAACGATGCCAGAAAACTCCTCAAGGAAAAACTACCTGGTATAGAAGGAGAATCAGAGAATTTTCTCGTAAGCACGTTAATTCAAGAGATGCTCGGATTAGGAAAATTAGAATTTTTGATTAGTGACTCGGCTCTTGAAGAGATAGTCATCCCTTCTGCCAAAGAGCCTGTGCGAGTATTCAGCAAAAAATATGGATGGATAGCCACCAATATCACGATAAGCTCTGAGGAGGAAATAGTCAATTATGCAAACATTATCGCTCGACGTGTAGGCAGACAAATAACCGTGCTTACTCCGTTACTCGACGCTCACCTCATAACCGGAGATCGTATCAATGCAGTACTATACCCTATCAACACAAAGGGAAGCACCATAACTATCCGTAAATTCGCCAGAGACCCTTACACTATCGTCGACCTTATTCAAAATAAAACCTGTGACCTTGATACGGCAGCACTTATCTGGCTTGCAATAGAATACGAAATGAACGTCTTAATTTCAGGAGGAACAGGTTCAGGAAAAACCTCATTCCTTAACGCTTGTATGCCTTTTATTCCTCCGAACCATCGTA
>CAZVXB010000018.1:5998-10091 GCA_964630965.1 Candidatus Woesearchaeota archaeon
CATGTTGCCTGAATTCCTCTATTGGACGCCCCTCTCTACTCGTACCCCAAACGCCGAAGGTAAAGGAGAAGTTAACATGCTTGATTTACTCGTGAACTCTCTGAGAATGCGTCCGGATAGAATCATCCTAGGTGAAATGCGTAAACACGAAGAAGCCATGGTTCTATTCGAAGCGATGCATACAGGACACTCGGTCTATGCTACCTTGCACGCCGATTCAGCTCCTGAAACAATTTCACGTTTAATTAACCCTCCTCTGAATATTCCTGCAAACTTGCTCAAATCAGTGCACCTCAACGTAGTCATGTTTAGAGATAGAAGAAGAGGAATACGTCGAGTTTTGCAAATCGCAGAATTTGAAGCTGAAAAAGACACAGCTCATGCAAACGTTATCTATAGATGGTCTGCTGAAGAAGACAAGATAATAAAGCATAGTGAAAGTTCTCGCTTCTTTGAAAATATAGCTCGAGCAACAGGAATGTCATCGAAAGACATAGCAGATAATCTTGAAGAGAAAAAAGCCACACTTGCCTGGGCAGGAAAAAACAACATACGTGCTATTGGCCAAGTAGGGAAAATAATGAATCTCTATTACAAAAACAAAGCTCTCCTCAATGAAGCCGTGACTAAAAATAAGCCGGAGCTCATCCTCCAACAGCGATGACGTTTAAGATACCCTTTACATTTGGACCCTTAGATCGACTTAAAAAACGATCAAGTTTCATAACGTCCCTCCTCCCCCGAAAAAGAAAGAGTGCGTTAGGAGATATTCTAAAAAATAATGAAATTCCTCTTTCCCGAGAAGAGTATCTGAGTATATCATTAGAAGCCACACTTAAGGTATTCGGATTTATGGCTGTGCTCGCCACAACAGGATTATTCTTCGCGGGAGTGAAACAATTCATACTCTTCGGATGTGGATTTGGGTTTATGATTGCAGGATTTATATTTTCTATACAACAAACCTATCCTCATATTTACACCTCTCGTCGGCAGAAGAATATAGAAAGAAACCTTATTCCTGCCCTTGAAGACATGCTTGTTCAATTAAATGCAGGAGTCCCTCTATTCAGTATCTTAGTCAATATCTCATCATCAGATTATGGTGAGTTAAGTAATGAGTTCAAGCGTGCTGTGAGAAAGATGAACACGGGAATTTCTCAAACAGAAGTACTTGACGAGTTAGGAAAAAACAACCCTTCTCTTTTCTTTAGAAGAACACTTTGGCAGATTAGCAACGGTATGAAAGCAGGGAGCGACATAGCAATAGTCATTAGAGAAAGTATGAAGTCCCTTAATCAAGAACAGGTGCTACAAATCCAAACCTATGGAAACAAGTTAAACCCCCTCATCATGTTTTACATGCTTATTTCAGTCATTCTCCCTGCCCTTTCTATAACATTCTTGACCATCTTATCTTCAATGGTGAGTCTCGATTCAACAACCACGAAAGGACTATTCATGGGCGTGTTCATAGTAATCATAATCATTCAAGTAATGTTCCTCGGAGTCATTAAATCAACTCGTCCGAGCTTAATGTAACATGATACGATACGACCCTGCTAAAGAAAAATGGTTGAAATCCCGCCAAAAAATCTATCTTATGATAGGTTCGGCACTGATAATTGGAATTGGGGCGTTTTATCTCTCAAAGAGCGCCACAGTCTCATTCATTACTCTCATAAGTACTCTTGCAATCTTAGGCGTTTCCTACTATGCCAATGAAAAATTAGCCGAATCAAAGAAGATAAAGAAAATGGAAGAGGTCTTTCCCGACTTCCTTGAATTAATGTCCAGTAATCTTCGTGCAGGTATGACCATTGATAGGGCCCTCCTTGCAAGTTCCCGTGAAGAGTTCTCTCCTCTTGATTTAGAAATAGTCAAATTAGGAAAAGATATAGCAACAGGAAAAAATATAGAACAAGCTCTTAAAGAGATGGCCGACAGAATACAGTCGGAGAAAATAAAGAGAACCTTATTGGTCATAATATCCGGAATAAAGGCGGGAGGAAATCTTGCAACGCTCCTTGAAGAAACCGCCGTTCACGCACGTGAAAGAGGATTTGTAGAAAAAAGAGCAGCATCAAACGTGCTCATGTACGTCCTATTCATTTTCTTTGCGTTGGCAGTAGGAGCCCCCGTACTCTTCGGACTGTCAGCAGCCTTAGTTGATATCATAACAAGCCTTTTGGCGACCATTCCCCCTATGGAGAATACCAACCTTCAGCTTCCCTTCACGCTTACGTCCATATCAATATCAACCCGGTTTATTATGTATTTCTCAATAATATTCATCATAGTAACAGACATTTTGGGATCCCTTGTTATCGGTGCAGTGAGCAAGGGAGAGGAAAAAGCAGGAATAAAGTACATAGTTCCCCTAATAGCCGTTGGCCTTACACTCTTCTTAGTAGTGAAATATGTCCTCCTAAACTATTTTGCTGATTTTCTGGGTTAGATAGATTTTTATAATGAAATCAGTTTATGCCCTCGTGGATAAAAATAAGAGTGTCCAAGGGGGAGAGTATAAGATAAAGAGGAGAGTACCCACAGACATACCCGAGTTTGATAAAATAATCGAAGGCGGATTTGGAAAGAACTCTATAAACCTCATTATAGGTGGAGCAGGGAGCGGAAAGTCTATTTTTGCTACCGAATTTTTGGTTAATGGAATAAAAAAAGGAGAAACAGCCTTATACATAACGTTTGAAGAAACAAAAGAAGACTTCTATGCGAATATGTCTCGCTTTGGATGGGAATTAGAAAAATACGAGAAGAACGGCTCATTTGTCTTCCTTGAATACACTCCAGAACAAGTCAAAACAATGTTGGAAGAGGGAGGAGGAGCCATTGAAAATATTATCCTCAAGAACAAAATCTCACGAGTAGTCATTGACAGCATAACCTCTTTCGAATTGCTATTCGATAATGAATTAGAAAAGAGAGAAGCAGCATTTGAACTGTTCAATATGATTCGGCGCTGGAATTGTACTGCCGTTGTAACCTTTGAGGAAAACATTCATTCCAGCCAAAAGGCAGACACACGAACCATGGAATTCGAAGCAGACTCTATAATCGCATTCTATTTCATGAGATCTGCCCAAGAAAGAAAGCGATATTTAGAAGTTCTAAAAATGAGGGGAACACGCCACTCGACAAAAATATTTTCTTTTGAAATAGGGGAAAAAGGCATTAAGATGGATAACCGCCCTTACACGGGAAAAATAGAGGCCTACTGACGAGCACTTTAAATAATACCGTCTCGGAACTATCTTGTGATTAAAAAAAGAGGGCAAGCCTGGGGCCTTGATGCCACAGTCGCAGCGATGATATTCATAGCAGGAGTAGTTATTTTTTATCTTTATGTTATCAATTATAAAACAAGTGAAGGAAATGAAATAGAAATGGCGCGATTCGAATCAGAGATAGTAGCGTCAGGCTTTTTATCAGAAGGAACACCCTCTGACTGGGATGAGAACACCGTTACTCGGCTCGGAGTTTTATCAGAAGATAAAATAGATGAGTTGAAGATAGCCCGATTCTATAATCTCACGCAGTCAGATTACGAACGAACAAAACGTCTCTTTGGAACTCGATATGACTACGGCCTGACTTTTTCAGAGCCCATTGTAATAGAATCTCAAGTTATAACCGAAATGGGTCAGCAACCCTCTCCAACAGCAGAAGCAAGTTTCAAAGTAACTCGGTTCACCAGTTATAAAGGAAAGCCGATAACCGTGGAGATAAACACCTGGAAATGAAACGCAAAGGTATATTTTTCAGTATTGACGCACTTATCGCGCTTGCGATAATTGTTCTTACCATGGCTCTTGCCTATCCGTTGCTTAACGAGCCAAAACCAGATAAAGAGCTTCAGTCAGATATTCTCCAAACACTCTCTGCATTAGAAATAGGTGAAACAACAACCCCTTATGCACAAGCACTCGTCGCGCAGGGCTCAGTCGAACCAAACAAATCGGTATTAGAGGTGATAGGGGCCCTTTACGTTTCCAATCTCTCCCAAGCCCAGCTCCTTGCACAAGAGATGCTCGACACAGTTACAACAAAAGAAAATATAGGCATTTGGTATGGA
>CAZVXB010000019.1:0-1886 GCA_964630965.1 Candidatus Woesearchaeota archaeon
CTTTCGCGGCGAAAACCCGGGTTCGAATCCCGGCAAGGGCATACAATAAAACCTAGTGTAAACGAGGTTCATGACCTTGATGGTATGAGAACATCAGTTCGAGTAAACCGGCAAGGGCATCTCGATTCATCGCAGTAAGTCTCCGAGCAGTTAAGGAGATACGAACACGAATGAATCAGAGAACGTATTCTAGAGTCTCTGGACTCACACAAAAACGATTAAATAGGAAAGAAAGAACATTGTAAAGTGGAAGAGCCAACTACACAAAAAAGAAAGCCTTACTATCAAATAACCTATAGTATATTCGCTATTTCGCTCATTCTCAATATCTTCTTCATCGCAAACAACATTATTACAACAGATAGAACTGACTTAAAATATATAGATCCTTCAAATGAAAATTTGATAGATAGAAACGTTCAAGATGAAAATACAATTATCCACTATAAAGGACTAAAAGAAAAAATACAGGACAAGATTAAACCCTCTGGAAATGAAGAAGAGGTAGGTATATTCATCCAAGATATACGTACGGGATCCTGGTCAGGCCTTAATGAGCGAAAGGGATTCATACCTGCGAGTCTTCTAAAAATTCCGATTATGCTTGCAGTTCTCAAAAATATTGAACGTGGAACACTCTCCTTACAAACCAAAATACAAATAGAGCAAGAAGATATAGACCAAAGTTACCAAAGCGGGATAGATAGACGTGTAGGAGAAGAAGTAGCAGTCACTCAGCTGTTGGAAGATATGATATCGTACTCAGATAATACCGCAAAAAATGCACTTAAACGACAAATAACTTCTAATGAACTTGATTCTATCTTTAAGCATGTAGGTATAGAAAACCCCTATCGTGCGCCCCCAAATAACCAAACTGTGAGCCCTCGAGATTATATTCGCCTTTTTAAGGCGCTCTACTATAGCACCTACCTATCCCCTGAACTTTCCCAATTAGGATTAGAGTTAGCAACAGATACCTCTAATGAGAATATGCTTTCTGCAGGTGTCCCTCCAGGAACACAAGTAGCCCATAAATTTGGAATCTATGGGGAAGGATCTTTGGCTCTCCATGACTGCGGAATAGTCTATCATGAAAAAAACCCTTATTACATTTGTATCATGACGCAAAATATTCCTATAGACAAAGCAGCAAGGCTCATAAGAGATATATCCCAAACAACCTACGAATTTGTTAATCAATAAGGAAATAATTATCCTCGCATCCACCTATCTTCCCACTCGCGCATAGAACTTTCGTGAATCGAAACGCGCTCCCTCGATCTCGAACGAGCAGACCACTCTCTATAAAACAATCCAAATAGAAATCCTATTCCTATTCCCGACAAATGAGCAATATTTCCAGTACTATCCCTCGGCGACCCGGCAAGGTAACTTGCCGCACCAATAACATCCCCTGCAACCCATACAATGCCAGCAATAAAGAGGGGCATTGGCAGCCCGAAGGCAAAAACGACCATCGTGGGGCGAATAATAACTAACGAGCCAATAACCCCAAAAATAGCACCTGACGCTCCCAGAGAAGAAGGGTAAAAGAAAATAGAGATGAGATTAGCACCAATGCCGGTCGCAAAGAAAATAAGCAAAAATCGTCGTCCTCCTACAAGTCGCTCAAGCATACTCCCAAATAAACCGAGTGCAAACATATTATACAATAAATGCGCCAGACCACCATGAAGAAACACGGACGTCACAAAACGCCAGGGCTGCGCAAAGGCGCGCTCGTTAAGTAAAAAGGCATCTGTAAACGACTCACTTGCAAGTTGTACGAGAAAGAAAGCTACACAAATACCAACGAGCCAAAATGCATAGAACCTATGTTGTTCCATAACAGGTTAAAAAGAAAGAAGATTAAGAACCTTATG
>CAZVXB010000019.1:1986-9701 GCA_964630965.1 Candidatus Woesearchaeota archaeon
AGAACCTATGTTGTTCCATAACAGGTTAAAAAGAAAGAAGATTAAGAACCTTATGCAACAGGTTTTTATACCGTTTTCCGCTGAATTGAGCGGGTGAAAGCCCATCATGGCGGATGTTGTGTAACGGTAGCACGACAGCTTGTGGCGCTGTTAGAGTGGGTTCAACTCCCACCTTCCGCTTTTCATAAGGGAGTTGAAAAAGAAAAGGTTCAACCACTTTTCCTCAACCGTACATTTATAATCTATATAATTACCTAAAAATATGCATCGTCCTATTAAGGGGCACATAAGAGCAGTACGAAAAGCACTCGAAGTTATTCGAGATGAAAACCTTGTCCCCAGATATAATTGGGGAGAAACAACGATACGCCAAACCCATAGAAACATGAGAAAACGGACTCCTGAAGGAAGATTATACAAAGGAGATTTAGCGAGTATACGTGGACTCTGTGCAACGCTATTACGCGAGGGATTTTCCGGAGAAGAAGAAACATTTTCAATTACACCATCATTACCAGAAATAGCCTATGTCGTAGGATATGCACGCCATAGTTCGGTTATATATGCAATACGAAGTTATACTCCACTTATAAAAAAATTGAAAGAAAAAGAAACACAACGAGCAGCCTAGAAAACGCATAGTTATAAAAACCTAAAATCACATCTACCCTCGTTAACAAAATGATATACGAACCAGATCTTGTGAAGGGTTTTCCTGAATTTCTTCCTCCCGAATCTCAAAAATTTGAGGCTATACGCCAGATTGTAGAAGAGCAGTGCATGCGATACGGATTTCTTCCTATTAAAACGCCTTCCGTTGAATTTGACGAACTTGCACGAGCAGAAAAAATAGGAACGGAAGACGAAGCCGTATCAGACCGATTCAGATTGCAAGATAAAGGAGGACGCAACCTCTCATTACGCCATGAATTTACCTACCAGCTCGGTCGTATCTTCAAACAACACCAAGACCTCAAACTCCCCTTCAGACGATATCAAATCGGCTCAGTTTTCAGAGATGAACCGACCATGACTGGACGATATCGCGAATTTACCCAGTGTGACGCAGATATCATTGGAGACAATTCTATAGAAGCGGATGCTGAATGTCTCGCACTTGCGAATGACTGTATGAAAACATTAGGAATAGAAGCAGAAATCCACGTAAACAACCGTCGATTGATGCACGCAATACTTGAAAGCGTCCACATTGAACAAAAAGAAACAGTCATGCGAGAACTCGACAAGTTAGACAAGCTCGGAGAAGACACAGTCAAAACAAACTTAAAAAAATACGCAGACGCAAATCAAATTCTAACGTTATTCAAACTTCTCGAGAAAGACCTTGCCTTCTTCATGAAAAACCTCTTCGACGGTGGAGAGGAACTGTTCAAACTCAAAGACATGGGAAAGAGTTACGGCTACACCATCAAGTTCAACCCTTTCTTAGTTCGAGGACTCTCATACTATACAGGAAATGTATTCGAACTTCGAGTAAAGGGAAGTAAACAATCCTTAGGAGGAGGAGGACGATATGCCAAAGTTGCAGGTAAATTCATCAATCGTGAACTCCCTTCCGTAGGAATCTCGTTAGGTATTGAGCGCCTCATGGAGCACGCAAAAATCGTCCCTAAAAAAGTCAAAGCAATAGTTATCTCCATCGATCAGCCAGGCGTTGCCATTGCACTTACCCAACGACTACGAAAAGAAGGCGTCTATACCCTCGTCTCAATGGAAAAAGTAGGAAAAGCTCTTGAGTATGCTAATGCCTATGATATACCGTTCGCTATTTTTGTAGGTAAAGAAGAAATAAAGAAGAAGAAATACACTGTCAAAGACCTCATATCGGGCGATGAAAAAGAGATGGCTGAAAGTATGCTGATTAAACGCCTTCGTTAAAGATCGTCATCTTCTTCTACACGAGTAGTCGTACTCGTCTTCATAACATCATCCTCAATAGGCTCGCCCTCTCCAGCCAAAGCATCACTCACGTCCTGCTCTTTCTCGGCGGTACGCATAAAAGCAGCTACTTCTGCTCGTAACCCTTCAAGTCGTTCTTTGTGAACCTCTTCATACACTGCTTTAAGCCAAATCCAAATCTCTTCAAAATGCCCTTCCTGCTCAAGCCATACGCGTTGTTGCGTATCAAGATGTAACAACGCAACAAACCGCACTATACGCTCTTCACGAGTATGCGCTTCGGTCAGCTCAGAAAACGCAAGCTTCTCAGTCCTATCAGCGAATATAGTTTCAAGTTTCCTATAAACCTCACTAATTTTATCTTGTAAGTTAAATGAACGCTTAGGAATAGCAATGTTGATTTCTCGTTCTTGTTGTCTAAATAAGATTTCTTTTTTGATACGTCTCGTTTCAGTTTTGATAGCCGTACCTAAGGCAGCCATTAATTCTTCCAGCGTTACTCGACGAAAACGCGGCAGAGGCGTTCGAGGAACAAGAAACGGAATATCCTCGTCCAACTCTATACGCTCTTGAACGTATGATTTCTCTTCCTTTTTGCCATCAAGTAGTTCGGCAAGTGCAGGCAGGTCTTCATTGAGCACAATTTCAGACTTAATACGCAACAAAAGTGAAGCAGCGAGTAACACTTTAGAAGAAACAAAGAAATTGGCCTCTTCCAGTGCACGAACACGCTCAAGAAACTTTTCCGAAAGGAGTGCAAGGTTGATATCCCACGGATCAAGCTGTTCGGTATTGATTAAATCATAGATAATTGCCTGCCAACTGAGTTTTTCTTCAAATAAAAGGGCATGAATCTGCTCCTGACCCACCTTTTCACCTACCTCAACCATCTCGTGTGTGAGTACCCCAGACTTATTAAATCTCTTCCACCCCTAAATATCATAGTGTCATTTATTAGTTACAACAAAATAGAAAGGTTTAAATAGAGAGTAAGTGAGCCATATATAATCACCTCTTTTTCCCGGAAGAGGACGTTTCATTCATCTTTTTGACGGATGAGGCCTCCTCTTCTAGGGTTTATGTATCTAGAGCAAGATTCTTCAAGACTCTTAAGAAAGTCCTTTGTATAAGGCAGAGAGTATATCCGAATCTAAGAGGTGATGATTTTTCCTACTTCCTTCGAACACGATTGCTCGATTTAAGCAACACTTGGCCCTTAGATGATGAGAACACATTGTAAATAAGATACAAGAGTCTAAAGAAGAGTACGAGGATGACTCCCAGCACCCCTAATAATATGTAAAATCGGTTTAGAGAGGAAAGACCAGGTGTACCCTCAACAATAAATGATCTGTGGGCACTTGCAGTTTTTCCATCATACACGGCTTGTACGTAGAAGATATAATCTCCTTCGGGCAAATTATCAGGAATTTCAAATGATTTTATGTGTCCTAGTTGCCCATCAACCGCGATAGTTTCATGCGACTCCGAAACAACCTTCCCTGCAAAATCTACAATTTGATAATACATCTCAACATCAACCTTCCCCACATCCTGCACCTCTAACAGATTAAAGTCAACAACCAGTCTGCCTCCAGGTAGAAGCACCAAGAATTCATCAGGAATATACAAACTAACGTCAAAAAGAGCTCCTCCTGAAACAACTTCGAGAGCAACTAAGACACGTTCACTGACTCCTTCACTAGCAATAGTAATTTCCCCTAAATAGAGAGAAGGGAGAGTATCATTCCTAGCCAAAAAATCAAGCGATATCGTTTTTGAAGCTCCTGCCTCAAGTTCAAATCGAGACTCACTGAAGTGCAAAAACTCGGACAGTGAAGAATCCAACGTAAACGCAAGTCTTCTCCCTGCTATATTCTTAACCACAAGAGTCTCTTGGCTCGTTGTCCCTTGATCTAATTTGAGAACAATTCGTTTTTTCTCAAGAGAGAAAATAGTATTCGGTCTGGGCGCAGCAGTCACAACTCCTCCTCCTGCTCCACCTCCCCCGCCCCCACTACCCGAACTAGTTCCAGGACTAGGAGTTGGAGAAAGATCAACCGTTCCTACAACAACTGCAACATCAAACGACTGACTTGTCGATCGTCCAGTGAAAGTGGAAACGGGCTCCCGAAACATAAAGACCATAAGGCTCAAGGCCAGACAAACACAAAGGAAAGAAGAAAAAATAAGCACTTCTTTTTTCATTAGCAACCTAAGATGAGGAGCTATTTAAGGCTTATGTGAAAATCAGTTCTTTGCACGTCGTCGGTAAAGAATGTAGGCAACAATCGCAATAAGGAGTATAACTGCAATAACGACATAGGTAAGCGTTCTGGATCCAGTAGACGGTGCCATTTGAACAACATCACCGGTAATAACGTCGAAACTTGTATCAATAGCAGTACCTATAGCTACGCCCCCGCCAGCACCCGAGTTAACCGTTGCAAAAGATACTGTAACAACATACGGTGTGCCCAAAGCAACATCGCCAGGAACGCTAATTTCAACAGGAACACGTGTATCGCTCGTTCCCGCACGAACGTTATAATCTCGAGCCTCAACATAAGCAATCTCTGAACCCTCTTTAATCGCAACGCGAACCGTTAAATCCTCATCCCCAACCATATTCTGAAGTGAGAGATAAACTGTTGTTTGTTCCCCGGGGGCAACAACTAAAGGATTACCTTTCCAATAAGGGGAGCCAACACCAAACGCGCTTACTGAAGAAACAAACGTAAGAAGAATAAATGCAAAAGCCAACGAATGGAAGAGAAGTTGTCGTGTCATGTTAAACAATGCTCACCGTCCAAGCACCTGCACCAGAAGTAGAATAAGTTTGTGAAACAACCGTAGGAGGTACACGAAGGATACAATAATAGAGTTGTTCCTGTCCCGATGTGGTGTCTCCAGCACCTACAGAATTATTTCCTCGGTAAAGCACAGCCCCGGTAACGCCCGTAGCCGTACCATTTACCATTAAAGTTCCACCCGTGCATTCAGCAGAAGCACCCGTGTCAGTATCAGCACTAAAATTAGCTACGGGAAGATAATAAGAGGTATCGGTCTGACCATGGAGGTTTAATGCTGTAACTCGCAAGTTTCCGCTGGTTACGTTATAGTTGCCCGTGTTGTTAATTAAAGTAGGATCATTGCTTGCTGTTTGGTTCGTTGCGTTAGGGCTCACCGTAGGGAACGAAAGGGAACCAGGAGAAAGTACAATCGCCTGAAGTTGATTGTATTGAAATATAGTCGTAGTATTCTGAACAAGAGATTGATTACCAATATCAGACCCTGCTACAGTAATATTCCAGGTGCCTGGTGCGTCGAAGTACCACAACCTAATAGTGCAAGAATAGTTCGCGCTAAAGGTATCTATATCATTCATAAGCAAACAACTTGTATTCTGACGAATACCAGTACCAAGATAGGTAAAATTAGCCTGAACACTGGTATCATTAAGGTCGTTAACCCCATCAGCATCTGCCATGGTTACGTAGAAAGTAACAGCCGTGAGTGAATTTTCAGTAGGAGTAGGAGAAATTGTATTGTTAAAAACGCGAAGGGTCACGGGATTAGCGCCCACAACCGTAACCGAAACGTTAGTCGTGCCAGATGTCGCTCGTCCTGTTATAGTAAAATCCTGTACCCAATCAGAAAACCCTGCTTTACCCGGAGCGAGTGAAAGAATAATGAGAAAAAGACCGAATGCAATAAAAAAATAAAGATGCGCCTCTTTTTTCTTAGACTGTTGTATCATATAACCACCAAATATCCTTAGAACTAGTATAACTCCTTTTTAAGCATTATGGTGTCACACCTTGCACCTTCTTGATTCTACGAGAATAGAGCGTGTATGTATTTCGAGGGTCTTTTCCAAGCAAACGTGCGACTTCTGCGTTAGTAAATCCACGTTCTCGTAAGTAATAAACAACCGACTCAAGGATGCTAAATCGTCTATCTGAGAAAATAGTAACCGGAAGTGAAATACCTTCTTCAACAGGAAGAGTCTCTTTCTTCTCGGACGCCTGGGTATAACTCGTCCATACTGTACGTTGATCTCTGTTAATTAGGCGAGATATTTCATTAAATCTCATCTTCTTGGTATCGCGGAGATACTTACACAACGACTCTGCAGCCCCAATCTCGCTCGTAAAGATAGAAAGAGGAACACGAACATTAGTCTTTGAGTCTCCAGCTTGTTCTTTCTTCAACTCTTCAACAAACGCACTAAGACCGGCGTGATATTTCTTCTCGAAAGTCACATCGAGTTGAACAATACGTTTGAGTGCTCGAGCATCCTTTCTCGATAAGCCATCAAGAAGAGAAGATTTCTTTTCCTTCTTCCGTCTTCGCAACCGAGGCAAGATCGCAAGAACGGCAATACGAATAACCCAGGCCCCGCCTGAAGACGTAGAATAAACCTGAGAAGGAATATTAGAAGGAACTTCGCGAATACAATAATAGAGTTGTTCCTGTCCCGATGTGGTGTCTCCAGCACCTACAGAATTATTTCCTCGGAGAAGTAACGCACCTGTAATTCCAACAGACGTTCCATTGACAAGTGACGTTCCTCCCGTACATTCTGCCAATGAGCCCGTATCGATATCTGCAGTAAAGTTACTTATGTTGAGGAAATATGAAGGAAAAAGTGCGCCATAAAGGTGGATTCCCTCTACCTGTACATTTCCGCTGGTTACGTTATAGTTACCAGTGTTGTTTATCAGCGTAGGAGCGTTGGTTGCGGTTTGATTTACAGCCCCAATAGCTACAGAAAAACTTACCTGTGAAGGAGAGATAACTATCGCCTGAAGTTGATTGTATTGAAACGTGGCCGTGGTATTAGTAACCCATCCATTGGCAGTATCATTGATAGACGCAGTAATATTCCAGGTGCCTGGTGCGTCAAAGTACCATAAACGAACGGCACAAGAATAATTGGCCGAAACGCCCGACGCCTGAATTTGAACACAACTCATGTTCTGCCTGACCGTATCCGAATAACTTATGTTCAAGGCACCAATAAGATTAAGATCGGAAGCACCATCACTGTCAACGACGCTAAAATTAATGATCGTTGTAGCCAGACCCGACTCTATAGGATCGACTGTTGAGGAAGCACGTACACCGATAATCTGCGGGGCACTATTAGCTGCTTGTGTAAGAGTAATAGTCCTATTTTCCGTAGAATTGAAATTGTTGAATGTATCTCGAATAGAAACATTGTATGTGTACAACCCTGCACTGAGGCCTGTCCAGTTCATATCATACCGAGGCGTTGTGAACGTAGTCGAGTTGGCAAGTCCACTAGAATTCATGAGTGTAAAAGTTATATTTCCAAAGTTGGTTTCGGTCCAGCTCACATTCACATAAATATAATCAACCGATACATTAGCATTCTCATCCGCTGTCCCGCCGGCGTAAGAAATAAGAGGTACAGTTCGATCGGTTCTAAACGTTAAGTGAGACGTGCTATTAAGATTTCCTCCTAAATCAACCGCATGAGCAACAATAGTGTGCAACCCGTCCCCGAGAGCAGTAAAGTTTCGCGCATATTTATTCGCGCTTGCATTATACAAAGCAAATGCTTCTTGAGCTGAAAGTGAACGATTGAATATCAAAACCTCATCCATCGAACCGTTGAGGCTCGCAACCCCTCCAGTAGCTCGGGCACCAATTACAAGATGTGCAAAACCTTCTGCATTAACCGTAGTTGGAGAGACGCTTACAGACGTTCCATTGATGTACGCTTCCACATCTCCGCTATCATTGTAAACAAAAACCACATGGTTCCA
>CAZVXB010000020.1:0-8956 GCA_964630965.1 Candidatus Woesearchaeota archaeon
CTTCGCAAGATTATGATGCCCTTGCCGTTGGTGGGGCTCGTTTGATTCAGAACCTTACGCTTGCTCGTAAACGTAAGACGTCAAGTGGGGATTTTGTGTACATTTCGCCCGAGGTTATTACGTACGAGGGAGTGTTGAATGCACTTGAGGTCACGGGAGATCAGCTTATTTGTTTGGCCATTTTGGTCGGGACAGATTTCAACCCGGGTGGTGTTCGGGGCATTGGGCCTAAGAAGGCGCTCACTCTTGTGAAGCAGTTCAAGTATCCCGTGGCTATCTTTAAAGAAGTTGAAGGGCGCATGGATTTCAACTGGCAAGAGATATTTGAGATTTTTAAGAAACCTAATGTTACGCGTGAACACGTGACGTTTCCGAAATTGAATGAAAAGGAAGTTCTTCGGATTCTGGTAGATGAGCATGATTTCTCTAAAGAACGTGTTGAAAAACAACTTGATACGCTGCGCGAGCTGAAGAAAGCAGCCAGTCAGGCAAAATTGTTCTGACTCTGACTTGATGATTTTTTCACACAAGATTTATAAATAACCTTCAAGTCTCATGGATATGTCAAAAAAGGTTGGGTTGATTGTATTTTCTCTACTTGCACTCTCTTTGTTTGCATTTTCGTTTGTTTCTGCCGAAACTGTTTTTGAGAGTATAGTGAGTTCTTTCAGCATTAATATTCCTGCTTTTTCCTCGGAGACTAACTTCTTTCAAGGTACGTTATTCCAACAGATTCTGGTGTTCTTTCTTGTCGCTCTTGTAGTGTATGCTGTTGCTGAGTTTATTCCTTTCTTGGAATCTAAGAATTGGGTGGCTATTGTATTCTCTCTCATTGTTGCCGCTTTGTCAACGTTCTATCTTAATGCTCAAGACCTCAACTCTATTCTTGTTTCGTATAGCGCTTTTGGTATAGTCATTACGGCTATTATTCCCTTTTTCCTAATTGCAGTCATTTCAAAGAAATCGCATGATAAGGGATTTCCTCTTCTTGGTAAGGTCCTTTGGATAGCGTTCATCTTAGTTACGCTTATTCGATGGCTTTCAATGGATGTGAGTCAGGTGGCTGGTGGTTCGTTGGGAGGGCTTACAAAGTGGGTTTATCCTTTGCTTGTGCTTATTGCCCTTGCAATGCTTTTCAGCGAGCGATGGATTTACTTTAGAATTTTCAGATCAGTAATGCGCGGAGAGATGGACGATGCTAAACGTATGAATCTTGCTCGTCTTCAAGGTAAACTTGCTCAAGTTCGTGAGGAGTTTGATTCAGCAACTACACCTGAAGTTAAAGCTCAGCTACAAAAACGAATCACTGATTTAGAGAAGACCATTAAAGATCTGAGTTAGGTTTCCTAAACGTATTTAAATCACGTCTTGTTGTTTTAATGATGAAGAGGTTGCTCGTTTTTGTTTTTCTGGTTGGCTGTGTTTTTTCTTTTGTATCTGCAGATTTAGGTGATTCAGGCGATCAACTTCAGAATACGCTTGAGAATGTGAGTGTTACAGTTGATAAGACTCGTGACGTGATAGATAATCAGAAGTTTGACTCTCTTGGGGCTCAATGGCAAGAACTTCTTCTTAAGAACAGGTTCATAAGTTCTGTTCATGAAATACTAACTCTTCTTGACCCTTTGATTGTGGTGCTCTTTGCACGGCATTATGCTTTTTCAGGGACGTTGTTCTTCTCTTTCTTGATGTGGCTCTTTACGCTCATTTGGGCAACTCAAGCGGCGCGGGCGCTTGTCCGTTCAGAGTTTTTTCAACCTCTTCTTGGGTTGATTTTCACGGTGCTACTTGCCCATTTGCAGGTTTTCAATAAGCTCTCTGAAGTAGCGTTTAAGGTTTTGTTCTACAAATCAAGTCCCCTCTGGTCGTTTATGATATTCGTCTTGTTTGTTGTACTTCTTGTTGTCTATCTTTATGCGGGACGAATATTTGCTAAATATCTCAAGCAAGCTCGCAACTTACGTGAACAGCGAGAACTTCAACGAGGGGTTAAGAACTTACAGAATAAGGATAAAGCCATTCAAAGTAGCCTCAAATAATTCTAATCTTTATTTGTAAATCCAAACATCTCTTTGAATTTATAGAGAAATCCTAAGTTCTTTCCTAATTCAGAACCTTCTTTCTGTGCTTTGAATGCTTCTTGATAGTTCTTTGCCCATTTCAACAACCTTGAGATAAACCAGGCAACAATGAGTAATAGAATTATGGTGAACGTTAATGCTCCCGCACTCCACTTCTCAAAGAACCAGAGATTTGTTCCGAGTGAAAATAACGAAAGGACGGTGTTTTCTATCGCGCCTGTTACTGCTATAAGAATCGTAAGGAGTGCTGCCCCAACCCAGCGCAATTTACCGTTGAAGAAAGGGGTGAACTCAAGGATTTCCGCGAGGATGATGAAAAAGAATAACCACACACAGATGGTCGCAACAAGAAGCGTTGTGGTTATTACAGGGGATTTTCTTATACCTATTATTCCTTTAGCGAGCACTTCTATAGTGGGATGGAGCTCAAGAGGTTCGTCAAGTGTGCTGCTAAACCGTGTTGGTATTTCGGTGAGATTGAGCGTTTTATTTTCTTCTGCGAGTACGAAGGGGAGGAATAAAGGAAGCATCAGGAAGAGGATAATTGCTAACGTGCTCTTTTTCATGGGTGTTGGAACGTGAGGTTGTTTTTTAATCTTTGGTCTGACGTTGTCACAATACTTATAAACTGGCTCTGGCTTTTGAAGGGATGTTCGGAAAGAGAGGATTGCTTGGGGTTTTCGTGGGATTGTTTTCAATTCGACTTGCCTCTGCAGCCTGGTTTCCTGGAGATATTCGACAGATAGGGGAAGAAGGGCTTCGGTTTATTGGAGACTTTTTTGCACCTTTCTTTGAAGTTTTGCTTAACACGAGTTCGTATGACACTTACTTCTTTGCTAAGGTATTGTTGTTTTTGCTTGTATTCATGGTTGTCTTCGGGGTATTAAAGAGCCTTGAGATTTTAGGTAAGAACAAGAAATTTACAGGTCTGCTTGCGTTTATTGTGAGCGTGCTTTCTATTCGATATTTACCTTCTGAATTTATTGGAGGTATTCTTCTTCCGTATAGTACTCTAGGAATTGCAATCACCACCATCATTCCCTTTATGGTGTACTTCTGGTTTGTACATAAATCTACTATGGGTGGAACGGCACGACGTATTGCTTGGGTAGTATATGGGGTTGTGTTCTTGCTTGTCTGGCTTACTCGTCCTGCGGGTGATGTTTCGAGTGCTTCTCACTGGCTCTATATTGCCGGGTTTGTTGCGACAGGTGCCTCGTTCTTCTTTGATAAAGGTATACATGCTTATTTTGACTCTGCAACCGCGGCAGAATATGCTCGAAGTCATAAACGTAATCAGATCGCTCATGTCGAGGCATCACTCGCTAAACTTCAGGAGATTTCTAATCCTTCACCCCATACAAAGAAAGCTATTCAAGATCTTGAAAAGCGGCGTACTGAGCTCTATATAGAGTACAATAAAATTTGAGTTCATATGGCTCCGTATGACGTTCTAGGAAATATTGCACTGGTCAAGTTTGATCGCACTACACGTAAAGCTTCTAAAGTTAAATGGGCGAAGACGTTTTTGAAGAAGCACACGCATATTACAACTGTGCTTGAGAAGTCTGCACGCATTAAAGGTCGACTTCGAACGCCTACGACTACGTTTATTGCAGGGGTTAAGACGAAAGAGGCGCTGTACCAGGAGAATGGATGTTTATTTCGTCTTAATGTGGACACCTGTTACTTTTCCCCTCGGCTTTCGTCCGAACGGAATGAGGTCGCACGGCTTGTGAAAGAAGGTGAACGTGTGCTTGTGATGTTTGGAGGAGTTGGTCCGTTTGCTATCGTTATTGCCAAAATTAAACGGCCCTCTGAGGTGGTAAGTGTTGAATTGGGGCGAGCGCCCAGTGCGTATGCGGTTGACAATGTTAAGCGCAACAAACTGCTCAACGTGAGATGTATACAAGGAGACGTGCGCAAAAAAGTTCCTTCACTGGGGACGTTCGATCGGATTGTGATGGCTCGACCGAATCTCGAAGATAGCTTTTTGGATGTGGGGTTTAAGGCGATTAAGAAAGGAGGAGTTATACACTATTATGGATTTTATCCCGAAGAGGGGGCTGACGAGGCATTACGCGAGCTTGTTGCTACTCATGCACGAGCAGCACGAAAGAAGGTTCGAATAATGGGAATAAAGAAAGCAGGGGATATTGGAGTGCGGCGCTATCGGTATAGGGTTGATATTAAGATTGTGTAGACTTTAGAGTGATATTACGTGAGGCGATATATCCCTCCGGGTCTTTCAGATAGGTTACAATATCTTTTCCTTGTTTCCAACTTTGGGCAACTTCATCAGGAATAGTTATGTTATATTGTACTTCGAGATCTTGTGTGGTCTCAACACCATCAAGCGAATCGAATCCACAATCTTCTTTCAATAGTGAGTCAAGCGTTATTCCTTTTTTAGCCCTTACTCCTACTTTTTGGACTATATGGGCGAGGATTTCTGTTTCGTAATCAGGTTTTCCTTCAGGCATAGTCTTTTGAAGAACTATCTCTTTTTAAGAATTGTCGTGTTAGATTTGTAGGTCGGTTTTTATGGCAGTCGGAGCTTCTCCTCCGTGCCAGGTAAATCGGGGTCGCATGCGCATGGCATAGATACGTTCTGAGTTGTCATCGAGGATGATAGCAGAGCCTTTGAGGTTAGGGAGATCGTCCATCTTTTTCTTTATGGTCTCAAGTAAATAGGTTTGCATGATTTCGTTGAGAGATTCGACGTCTTGTTGGGAAGTTACCTTATGAGAAAGAACTATGTCTGATTGAGTCATAACATCTTTGTGAATTTGTCCGGGTTGTTGTGTTGCTAGTACGAGCGATATACCTGGTTGACGACCTTCACGCAGAATTTGGACGAGTGCCTCGGTGGCCGGGGTTTTACCTTCTCTCGGAAGGAATTCATGAGCTTCATCAATAAAGAGCCAGATGAGGGGTGTTTCTCGCTCTACGTTATAGGCTTGGTAATCGACCCCGTGTTGGAGGGCTTGCATTTCTTCTTGTTTACGTGCATCCATACGTTGGGTAAATAGTTTTCTTGAGACGAGTCCGATGACGAGGGCGCGTACATTGAACGAGCCGGTTGAACTATAAGTTGAAAGGTCGAGAACGGTGGTTGTCCCGGGTCTGACAAGGTCGGCGATGGTTGTACCTTGTCCTTGTTCCGCAAAGATGCCCCAGGTTCCTGCTGCTTCGAATAGAGCACGTACGACCGTTTTTGTTTCTTTCGATGCGTGAGGATTAGTTTCAAGTTTGTTTATTATATCCCGTATGGTGAATGTCTCGCGTTCTCTTCTCAAGTCATTGAGGGTTGTGGCAATAAGGGTTCCTTCAAGAGAAGTCATAGCTACGTTGAACGTCGATATCCAATCATCACTTTCTAACTCAGACGCCCCTATGGCAAATACGTCATCAAGGGGGATGTTTTTTGCTCGGTATTCCTCTCTTCGTCCTGCAGGGACAAGCACGCGAACAGGCAATGATTTCTTTTCTAACTTCCATGAGGCAAGGAGTTCTGTTTCTTTTTCGTTTTTGAACTTCATGGTCCAGAAAATTCCCATGGTGTCAAAAATAAGCGAGCCAATATTACGGGCAGTTTCTCCTTCAAGGTTGGCGAGTTCTTCGGCTATGACTCCGATAGTGTAGGACTTGCCACTTCCACGCTTGCCCGCCACAAGGACTACATGCGTTCGAGCAACATCCATCCATATGGTATTTGAGAGTGAGGTGTACGAGCCCATAGTTACGTATCCCTTGCCTAGCCGTACGAGGCCTTGCATCCCAAATTTCTTTTTATCACTCGCATCGCGACCAACAATAATATCATAGGCCATTTTGTTTTTAGGTGGTTGGCGTATATAATTCTTCGTTATTATCTTTGATTTTATACAAAGGTTTTTAAAGAACTTCTGATACGCTCAGGGATGACAGAAAAAAAGGTGTCTGGATTTTCATCTGGTCTTTCCTTCGCTCGTGATAACCCTTGGATGGTTTCTACGGTTGTTATGGGTGTTCTTTTTCTTGTTGCACTTTTCTACGCTACGTCTAATGCTGGGTTTTCTGGTACGGTTGTAAGCGAACGTGAAATTGGAACGAAAGTTGTCGCTGCTCTTAACGCTCAGGCGGGTGGAGGAGTCACGTTAGGTTCTGTTGCACAAGAGGGAAGTTTATACAAAGTTACAGTCAATTATCAGGGTGACAGCGTGCCCGTATATGCCACGCTTGACGGTACCCAACTTGCTTTCCAAGTTATTGCTCTTGATGGTACTCAGCCAACACCTACTCCTAACGTTCCTTCTGCTCCTACGGTCGTAACTATTGATCCTGCACAGATTGCTAATGCGCCTGTTAAGGGTGAAGCAAACGCACCGGTTACGCTTGTTGTCTTTTCTGACTTCCAGTGTCCTTTCTGTGAGCGCTTTTATGCGGATGCATTGCCTCAGATTGAATCGCAGTATGTTGCAACGGGCAAAGTCAAGCTTGTATTCATGAACTTCCCCTTGAGTTTCCACCCTGAAGCACAAAAGGCTGCTGAGTCTGCACTCTGTGTACGAGCTCAAAAGGGCGACGCTGGCTTCTGGGCCATGCATGATCTTCTCTTTGAAAATCAAGCTGAGTTAAGCACAGCTAACTACAAAGCATGGGCACGCACACTCGGCGTTAATGGTGCTCGATTTGATAGCTGTTTAGATGATGGAACGTTTGCTCAACAGGTTGCCGATGAGGAAGCGTATGGTTCTTCCTTAGGAGTTTCAGGAACACCTACTTCTTTTGTAAATGGGGTAGAAGTGGTTGGTGCTCAACCGTTCAGCGGATTCCAACAGGCTATTGAGGCTGCACTTGCCGGGTAATTATAAATACTCTTTATTTTTCTTCCTTGTATGAAACCTACACTTCCTAAACTTCCGTATGCCTATAACGCGCTTGAGCCTCATATAGATGCTCGGACTATGGAGATTCACCATACGAAGCATCATCAGACGTATGTTGATAAGCTGAATGCGGCACTCGAGAAGCATCCTGCGTTGTTTGAGAAGAAGGTTGAAGACATTCTCAAAGATTTTGCTAACGTGCCTGGTGACATCAAGACGGCGGTTCGCAACCACGGAGGAGGACATGTCAATCATTCGCTCTTTTGGGAACTCATGACTCCTCACGCACGTGACCGAGTACTTGCCGGAGCTATTGCCGAGGCTATTACGAGAGATTTTGGTTCGTTTGAGGGATTCAAAGAGAAGTTTAGTACGATTGCTCTGAATCATTTTGGGTCAGGGTGGGCTTGGCTTGTGGTGCATAACGGGATGCTTGAAGTGTATGGATCGAGCAATCAAGATTCTCCTCTTATGGAAGGCAAGACGCCCCTATTAGGAATTGATGTGTGGGAACATGCGTATTATCTTCACTATCAGAATAAGCGAGCAGATTATATTGCTGCCTGGTGGAATGTTGTTAATTGGACTAAGGTTAACGAGTTGTTTGAGAAGAGTTAATCATTCATATTGTCTGCCGTTGGCAGCTTCTGCAAGTTGATCCTCAAGTCCTCGTTCTCGCATTTGATTTTTAAATCGATTCATGAGGTTTGTGTGTATTTGAGATACACGAGTTTGGCTTATATCAAGGGCTCTCCCTATTTCTTTCATCGTCATGTTTTCATAGTAATAAAGCACTATAACGAGGCGTTCTGTCCTTTCTAGTCCTTTCGTGATTATTTTTTGTAAATCCTTTCTTTGAATTTCGTCTATGGGGTCTATTCCTTTTTTGTCTTTTATTCTATCAATCTCTCGTACTTCTCTTGAGCTTTCATCTTTTCTCATAGTTTTCCTTTGTGAGAGGCTGATAATTTTTCTTGAGTTAGTGTATCGGTGTATATTTTTGAACTGCCCATCATTTGTCCCTAGCTTCTCTTGTATTTGTTCTAAGGAAGTGTCTTCTCCTGTTTCTTTTTTCATCTCTTGCCGAATTGCTTCTAGTTTGTTGATACTCTGGCGTGTCTTTCGTGGCCTCCAATCTAGATGTCTTAATTCGTCAAGCATTTCGCCCCATATTCTTCGAGAGGCATAGGTTTCAAATTTGACTTTTCGTTCAGGGTCAAAGGCATCAATAGCATCAACTAATCCAAATACTCCTTCCGAGATAATGTCTTCAATATCAACTGTGGTAGGCACTCGTGCGCATAATTTATTTGCATGAAGCCTCACCAGAGGAAGATACTTTTCCATAAAATACTTCTTTAGGTCTTCTGTGGGATTTGACTTGTATTGTTTCCATAAGTCTCCTGTGGGGATTGCATCGT
This sequence comes from Candidatus Woesearchaeota archaeon, assembly GCA_964630965.1. GTDB lineage: Archaea > Nanobdellota > Nanobdellia > Pacearchaeales > GW2011-AR1 > JBBSZK01. Next base: position 8,374 of record CAZVXB010000020.1, read on the forward strand.
AAGGGTTTAATCGAGGAGGGCTTATTTCTTCCGCTCGCCTGATAATTCCTTTTTTTCTAAATCTTTTTGAAGAATAATTTTCTATGCCCATCTAAATTATCGAAAAAACGGCGTTTTAAACGTTCTTATTCTCTGCTAGATAGATTGTTTGCGGTTATTTTGCGAGAAAATCAATCTCATCTTGTTCGAGTTTCATCTGTTCTTGGACAAGGGGCTTTTGCATGATGGGTTTGAGGAGTTCGAAGTCACGGAGGGCCCGCTTTAGAGAGCAGTGCACTAGGCGAGCGTATTTTTGGGCAATGGTTTTTTTCTTGGCTGTTTTTTGATTGTTAAGCCAGATCTTAAGAATACGTTTAGGACGTTCATATTTGGTGAAGCCTACTTTGGGGCGATCTTTAGCGTAGGAGACGCCCGCGCTTTGGAATATGTTTTGATAGATAAGGAATCGCCAGTGCTGTTGTCTATAGATACGACCGCGGTGTACGTCTGCATCGCTAAGGGCTTTGTAGGCACGTACGAGGGCTTCTCCTTGGTATTCACGAGGAATATTTTCTTCAATCCAGAGGAGAATTTCATCGAGAGA
>CAZVXB010000021.1:0-8600 GCA_964630965.1 Candidatus Woesearchaeota archaeon
GTCAAAGATGAAGGGCTTTTCTTGCTTCACACAATCGGAGCAGCCGAATCATTCCCCAATGTGAATCACTCTGAAGTTATCTGGGTAGATAGGCATATTTTTCCCAACCTCGTTATTCCCTCCCTTGCACAGATCATGAAAGCAGTCGAAGGAAAGTTTGTAGTAGAAGACGTACATAACTTTGGAGCAGGATACGACCCTACCCTAATGGCCTGGACTGAACGATTTAAGAAGAGTTGGCCCGAATTACGTAAAACAACCCCTCAATTTAAAGAAATGACTTCCTCACAACAACAAGAGTTTTACCGTATGTGGACGTACTATCTGGGTATTTGTGCTGGCTCATTTAGAGCGCGAAATATGTACGAACTCTGGCAGATTGTACTTTCTAAGCACGGAGTTCCGGGCGGTTACCAATCCCTGCGATAAGCCCTAAGATAAATGTAGGGCGTACCTTTAAATAAACCCTCCTCGATAGTAAAGAAAGAGAGATGAAAATAGCTTGTTTTGAATGTGATGAGCGCGAGCAAGCGCTGTTGCGTGAAAAATGTAAAGATCACGACCTGGTCATGTATGATCATCCGTTACGTGTTGAAGACGTACATAAAATAACGAATGTTGATGCACTCATAGTGTTCATTTATTCTCCCATAACAAAAGAAATACTCCAACGACTTCCGTTTCTCAAACTTGTCTTGACGCTCTCCACCGGATACGACCACATAGACCTCAAGGCCTGTGCCGCTCACGGAATAACTGTCTGCAACGTGCCTAAATATGGAGGAACCGCCGTCGCTGAGCACACCTTCGCCCTCTTACTTGCCCTCGTGAGAAATATACCGAAAGCAGTTACACGCACCGAGCATGACGACTTCTCACTTGACGGACTCTGTGGTGCAGAACTTGCCCACAAAACGCTCGGCGTCATTGGAGCAGGCACGATTGGCTCTGCAGTCATCAAGCGAGCGTGTGCGTTTGATATGCGCGTACTGGTGCACGAACGAACCCCCAATAAACAATTAGAATCCTACGGGCACGTTCAACACGTAACGTTACCGAAACTACTTCGAGAGTCCGACATCGTAACGCTTCACGTGCCGTACACGCAAGAAACACATCATATTCTCAATAAGAAAGCATTCAAACAAATGAAACCAGGCGCGTTCATAATCAACACCGCTCGTGGAGGCTTAATAGACACGCACGCCTTGCACGAAGCCCTCCTAAGTAAACACATTGCAGGAGCGGCCCTTGATGTCCTCGAAGGAGAATGTGATTTGAAAGAAGCCCATCAAGTATGCAAGCCCCATCATTCACAAGGAACGAATTGGAAAGTACTCCGTGAAGCTCATCGCCTTCTCAAAATGCACAATGTCATCGTGACTCCTCACATGGCCTTCTACACCCACGAGGCAATTCACACGATTATCGACACGACAGTACAAAGCATTAACGCATTTGACTCGGGTCAGCCGATAAATACCATTAAGTAAATAAACCAGTTCCTTCTCAGAGAAGAATGAATGAGCGTCTTAAAGAATAACTAAGACGGTACCACGACCTCACGAAATATCCAGCACTTGTTCTTCTTATAACAGGTACATTGCACGGCCTAGGGCAGCTTTCCTATGCTCCTGTCCAGGGCATTCAAACACGTGATATGAATAACGACGGCGTTCAAGACGAGATAGTCATCTTTCCCCTTAAGGGAACCAATAAAGGCCTCCTCGGATACATTGATGGAAACGACCTTCCCTGTATACAAACTACACGCACCCCGAAAATAGGCTTTGTCTGGGGTCGTCCAGTTGCCTGGGTCTCCCGAGAATATACTCTTTCGTACCTTCATTTTAATCCCTTGAATCGTGCATTACAAACCCCTGAAGAAATGTATCCAGCGTTACATTCCCTACGAATACAGAAATAATAGTTATTTAACATTAAATAACAAGCTTCTTGAGAGCAAAAAAGCGCATACCTTTATATAGAACAAGACCTTCAAAAAGACACAAAAGAGATGAAACTATTCATCGACAGTGCTCATATTGATGAGTTGGAAAAAGCCTATCAAACAGGCGTTATCGACGGCATCACAACAAATCCCTCACTGATAAAGTCAGCGCTCGATGACATGCGTAAGAAGAAACGCAAACTTGACCTCGTTACCTACTTAACCGAAATACTCATGCTTGCCAAAGGCACGCCCGTAAGCCTAGAAGTAGCCAGTACAGACGCAAACGCCATGATTGAAGAAGGCCAAATGCTCTATTCTAAATTCAACCCTCTCGCCAACAACGTCGTCATCAAGATCCCTATAAACAGTTCTCCCACAGGAAAGGCAAAGAACCTTGAAGGACTCCGAGCAATCAAAGCCCTCTCCCAAGCACGCATTCCCGTAAACGCCACCCTCGTCTTTACTCCCGAACAAGCCCTCATGGCCGCCAAAGCAGGAGCAACGTACGTAAGCATATTCACCGGGCGCATTGATGACCATATTCGAAACCAACATGGCATCGGCTTTGAAAAACAAGATTACTACCCTGCTGAAGGATACATCACGGCAGGCAAACATATCCAAGATAATGGTATCCTTTCAGGAATTGATGTAATCGCTAAAAGCACCCATATCATTCGCTCGTACGGATTAAAGGCACAAATACTCGCTGCTTCAGTACGCAACGTCAGACAGTTACGAGAGATTGCAATTACAGGAGCTCACTGTGCAACCGTTCCGTTTGATGTCTTCCAAGCCTCACTCATACATCCCAAGACAAGCGAAGGAGTAAAACAATTTGATGCTGATATACCAAGCGAGTATATCAAAGTAACCCAAGGTAAGAAATAATTCTACGATTCGTTCTTAAACACGTACGCCGTCACGTCATCCTCGCGTTTAGCATATGTTAAAACATCCTCAAGAAGTGCATCTGCAATCTCCTTAGCAGAACGTGAACGAGTCTGAAGCAGGAGGTTAAGAAAATTGTCCTTATGGGTCGTATCTCGAGCTGAAGGAAAATAAGGCCGAGCTTTCTTGAATAAACATCCTAAATCGGAAAGCCCATCTGAATAAAGGACCATTATATCTCCAGAATGCAACTCAAACTTATTCGGTTTGTAATTATTTTCATGATGGGTAGGTTCAAGTCCAATAGGTGCAGAAATATGTGCCTTGCTTAAATCAAAACGCTCGAACTGGCTCGAACCTGCACGAAGAATAACGGGAAAGGGATTTCCTGCAGAGATAAAGGAGCCCTTTACGGTTGCTTCATCTCGTTTATCAAATCGAGCCAATAACAAAGAAGTGGGAGAGGGAGAGGGAGACCCATGATAGAAGGCATCGTTAAGTTTGCGAGCAAGCCCTGAACTTACATCGTCATTTTGCTCGAGCTCATAATGCACCCCAAGACGTGCAGCCTGGTAGACCATTGCAGCATGAACGCCCGAGAGCTCATCATGCCCCATAGAATCGGCCATGAAAAAACCAAGACGAGGAGGACCCTTTCGTAAGGGGTGTACGATAGCATGAGAATGTTTGTCTTGAGGGATTAACGAATAGGAAGAAGAATCACCCGTAACAGGGAAAACGATAGGAAACGCAAGATCTCCTCCTCGTTCACCATTATAAGCCAAAGAGAACCCTGCAAGCCCCATTCCATTCATCTGACAGGCATAGTCTAACGAGATAGGAGTGCACGTTGCAAGCAAGGCGTTCAAACGCTGAGCAAGGGGCTCTCGCTTAGGCAAGGGAAGTTTTACTTCGTGGGGGATGCCTGACGGCAGAGGTGTTGTTGATGTCATTTTGTAAAAAGTGAGCAAGAGCCTTACTCCGAGACGCCTTTTAAACCTTAGTAAAAATCGTCAACACGAAAAAGAGACAAAAACGCACGCACAAAGATTAAATACGCGCCAGGATGTCGACGATAAATGAATCTCACCATTCAAGTAAAACTCAACGAACCAAGAACAAAAGTAACAAAGATCTCAGAAACAACCTATGAGGTTTCGTTAACCGAGCCTCCTGAAAAAAACAGAGCTAATCGCCAACTTATTAATCTCCTTGCGAAAGAGCTTAACGTGCCCCCAACAGCACTCATCATAACCAACCCTCGTTCAAAGATAAAGAACGTAAAAATACGAAACAATTCGTTTAAATAATACCGCTCCTTCAATCCTCTGAAAAGAGATGAGTATCTACAAAGCGAATGATATTCGCGGCACGTATGGAAAAGAATTGAAAGACAATGATGCGTATGCATTAGGAAATGCATTCGTGCGTCATCTAAAAACAACACGTGTTGTCGTAGGAAGAGATAATCGTCTCTCCTCACCTGCCCTCTATAAGGCTCTCGTAAAAGGAATAACACACGCCGGAGCGGATGTGCTTGACATAGGACTTATGGATTCTCCAGGATTTTATTTTGCAACGAGTTATCTTGAATGCCCGGGCATTATGATAACTGCCTCGCACAATCCAGCGAAGGATAATGGATTCTATGTGTGTAATACGCACGCACGCCCCATCAACGAAGTAAACGGACTCAAAACAATTGAACACCTCGCTCAACGAAAACCAGTAAAGGCGAAGAAAAAGGGAGCCGTTTTTATGACTCCCCTCATGCGCCCCTATACCAAACATGTCCTCTCGTTTGCACGCCACGAAAAAAAGAGACCCTTCACCGTCGTCATTGATGCAGGGAACGGCATGGGCGCACCTATAGCTTCACGCGTATTTGCTTCCTTTCGGAACATCACCGTCATCCCTCTCTATTACGAATCAGATGGTCGTTATCCTCATCATGGACCCGATCCTTCCAAGCCCGAAAATCTTCAAGACCTCGGGAAAAAAGTGCTTGATGTTGAAGCGGATTTTGGGATAGCCTTCGACGGAGATGCCGACCGAGCAGGATTCGTAGACGAGCATGGCGAACCGGTAGAAGGTTCATTGATTGGAGCATTACTTGCAGAACATTTCCTTAAACATCGCCCTCGAGAAAAAATAGTCTATAGTTCCACCTGTTCACGCATTCTCCCTGAAACCATCAAGAAAAATAAAGGAATCCCTCTACGAGACAAAGTAGGCCACACCTTCATCAAAACACGTATGAGAAAAGAACATGCCCTCTTTGGAATTGAGGACACAGGCCATTATATGTATAGGGACAATGATTATGCCGATTCAGGCATTATTACCGCCGTAAGTATAAGTGAACTCTTTTCTCAGAAACAACAATCGTTCTCAACCCTCATTAAACCTCTAAGAAAATATTACAAATCGCATGAAACACACATCACAACACCCCATGCAAAAAAAGCAATTCCCCTCGTGCTCAAAGCAATTCGGAAACTAAAACCACAATCAATAAACACGAACGATGGCATAGCTGCAGACTTTGGTTCCTATTGGATATCTATACGAGCAAGTCAAACAGAACCTCTTATTCGTCTCGTGGTTGAAAGTACCTCTCATGATAAAAGCGAAGCCCAAAAGAAAGTGTTCTTAGAACTCATTACTCGCCACCTACACTCATGAAAAAGCCCACGTTAAACCGTTTAATAAAAAAGAAACAATGTCTGTTCTTAGCGTACGACCAAGGTCTCGAGCACGGCCCCAGCGACTTCAATGATACCAATGTCGATCCTGCGTACATCATAGACCTTGCGCGCAAAGGTAAATTCAACGCCCTTATCGTACAGAAAGGAATTGCAGAACAATACAGAAAAGAGATAAAGAAATCTAACGTGCCGTTAATACTCAAACTCAACGGGAAAACAAATCTTGTGCAGGGCGAGCCCCTCTCCACACAACTCTGCACCGTTAAGGAAGCCAAGGCCCTCGGAGCCGTCGCAGTGGGATACACCATCTACATAGGAAGTATACACGAAAACGTGATGTTTGCTCAATTTGAACAAATAGAACGCGAAGCTCATGCTAAAGGAATGCCCGTTATAGCCTGGATTTACCCTCGAGGAAAAGCAGTCAAGAACAAATCAGAACGCGAACTTCTTGCCTACGCCACACGTACCGGTCTTGAATTGGGGGCAGACATGATCAAAATTCATTGGAACGGAAACGCGCGAGATCTAGAATGGGCAGTCAAGGCAGCCGGTAAAGCTAAAGTCGTAGTGGCGGGCGGATTGAAAACAGACGATAGAAGTCTTCTCAATCAAATAAAAAAAGCACGAGCAGCAGGAGCAACCGGATGTGCTATAGGTCGTAATATCTGGCAACATAAACATCCGTTAGAAATAACTAAAAAGATACGCGAGGTCATCTGGACATGATTATAATAAACACCAAAAACTACAAAACCGGAGATGCCTTGATGAAACTCGCTCGACTCATCGAATCGTATAATCTTCATTATAGTATTGCCGTGCCCGCTACCGACATCTACCGACTCGCGGGAAAAACCGCACTGAATGTGTATGCTCAACACGTCGACTATCTCGAAAACGAAAAATCAACAGGAGCACTAAGCGCCACAAGTGTGCGCGCTATTGGGGGAACCGGCACACTCCTCAATCACGCTGAACGCCCGCTTCCGCTCCCGCTTCTTCAGAAAACAATCGCTCAGTGCAAAAAAGCAGGTATCCTCACTATTGTGTGCGCCAAAAACGCATCAGAAGCTCAAAAAATCGCCTCCTTCCGTCCGAGTGCAATTGCCTACGAAAATCCTGCACTCATAGGAACCAAAAACTCCGTCACCAATCAAAACCCTCATGAATTGATGAAATTTGTCCAGCACTTGAAAGGTAAACCCATTCTTCCTCTCTGTGGCTCAGGCATTAATACGCTTGACGACGTCAAAAAGGCCTATGAGTTGGGCTGCAAAGGTATCCTTCTCGCTTCAGCCGTTGCAGGATCTAAAAATCCCGAACGCTTTCTTGAACAGCTTACGCGCTGGGAAAAGAAACTCCTCTCCTAAAGAACGATACCCTTATTAGGGCTCATAAAATAAAAGGTCATGCACCTAACAACAGACTCCCGAGAAAACTGCGAAACCCACATAGCAAAACTTCTTGCACAAAAACTACACGAGATAGTCAAGCAAAGAGGGCACGTTGTGCTCGGCTTATCGGGTGAAAAAGACCTTGCGGGCATCTATCACAAACTTTCCTTAGAAGATGTACCCTGGAAGCAGGTTCATATCTTCCTTACTGATGAACGATGCGTTTCATTCCATAGCCTCGAAAGCAATTACAAACTCATCTACGATTCGTTAGTACAAAAACTCATACATGAAAAGAAACTGCCCGAATCAAACGTGCATCCCCTCGTATACAATGAAGCCCATGCCATAAAGGCGATTCTCAAATACAATCAAACCCTCGAAGGGCTCGGTAACTTTGACATCCTATGTGCAAGCGCGGGAGAAGACGGACACATTGCCGCGCTCTTCCCCAATCATCATTCCATACAAAAAGAAAATAGGGATTTTTTCATGTATAAAGACGCCCCCAAACTTCCTTCTGCACGTATGACTGCCTCACGCAAACTCCTTCTCAAAGCCAGAATAGGAATACTCTTCTTTGGAAAAGAAAAAGAGAAAGTCTGGCACACCTTCAATGACACAACAAAAACCGTTATTCAGTGCCCTGTTAAACTCATCGCACAACTTCCTGAAGCACATATCTTCCGCTCAAACGAGTAGATAGACTTAAAAATAGACTTCTTGACAAATCACCCCATGATACCTAAAAATGAAGAAATAGTAGATACGCTCTCTCCTGAAGAAGCCCGAGCATTCATGAACGACCATGGATTTAAGCAGGTAAATTTAGAAAGAAAAGTCAGCACGCCCGTTATATTCATCTGGCCTGCAACGTTGCGAGAAACTATTCATCCTCGGGCACTTTGGCAGGTAAAACCAAACTTCGCAATCGTAGAAAGAGTAATGAAAGCAAACGTAGGGGAAGAAGAAGCATATATACAATATAAAGAAGGGGAAAGTTATTTTTCTCTCCTTAGAATTCCCCTCGCACCACCTACTCCGATGTACCTAGGAGGAATCGTCTTATCTAACAAAGAACGAACCAGACGAGTACTCAAAGACTATTGTTTTACCGCTCATCCCGAGCATATACATCGTTATTTTCCTCGCCCCTTTAAGAAGAAGAGAGTATAAAAATAAGAATCCCTTAGAAAGACTATGAAACCCGTCTTCATCATAGAGCATCTCGAACCAGAACTCTGGCCCTGGTGCGTTATTGAATATACGTCCCTTTCAAAAGCAGTCGGTAAACAACACGTCTGGTTCACCAACGTGAAGAAGAAAGACGTCTCTAAACTCAAAAAATTAGGAAGAGTATTCACACACTCAGTACAAAAACTCGACCTTGATCTTTCCAAAGCCTGTGTTCTCGAGCCTCGTGCTCCCCACACACTCACGCCTAACGAAGCGCGAACCTTTGAGTATTACATCTTCGGAGGAATATTGGGAGACGAAAAGCTCAACGGCCGCACGCAACGTGAGCTCACTCGTTTTCTCACCAAAGCCCATAAGCGCAATATAGGCAAAGAACAATTCAGCACGGACAACGCCGTCTTCGTCACTCATCAAATTATAAAAGGCTACGACCTCAAGCATCAAAAATTCCAG
>CAZVXB010000022.1:0-8214 GCA_964630965.1 Candidatus Woesearchaeota archaeon
ATCTTAAACAACGCGAAGCAAAGGAAAGAGTACAAGAAAAAACGGAAGATATGTCCTTCTTCCCTCCTGAATCAAAACAACTGCTTGATAGCTGGATTGATGCAGTCTCTATAGATTGGCCTATTTCTCGTCGTCGTTTTTATGCGACACCTATTCCACTCTGGCACGCCGAAACACCCGAAGGGATAGTCACCGCGGTACCTGAAGAAGGAACGTATTACCAACCCTGGCGCGAGGACGTTCCAGGAAGTGCAGAAGTGTTTCACAAGGGCACGCTTGTAGGAAAAGTAAGCGATAAGAAATTCAAAGCACTTGAATGGAAAGGAGATGAACGAGTGCTTGACACGTGGTTTGATTCATCCATATCCGAACTATACCTCCTCCGTTATCAAAAAGACCCTGCATTCTTCAAGAAAGCATTCCCTGCCACGCTCCGACCCCAAGGCAAAGAAATAGTTCGTACCTGGCTTTACTATACTGTGCTTCGAAGTGTTCTTGAAACAGGCAAAGCCCCCTTTGAACACGTCTGGATACACCAACACATTTTAGATGATAAGGGGAAAAAAATGTCAAAATCAGAAGGCAACATAATCGACCCACAAGATATTCTCAAACAAGAAGGTGCTGAAGCCCTCCGTCTCTGGTCTGTCGTAGAAGGTGATCTCTCAAAAGGAGATCTTATGTGTTCACGAGAACGCATTAAAGCAGAGCTCAAAACAATCACCAAGCTCATCAATGTTGCCCGTTTCGTCCAACAGTTCAAAAAACCTCAAAAAGCAAAACTCACCAAAACAGATGAAGCGTTTATGCAAAAAATAGAACAGATAACAGTCGAGTTAGAAAAGAAATACGATGCGTATGATTTTCATTACGGAGCACTTGAACTTCGTAACTTTCTCTGGGAAGATTTTGCCTCACATTATATAGAACTCGTCAAAGCCAGAGCTTACAACGAGGCAAAGAAATTCACCAAAGCAGAACAAGAAGCAGCTCTCTTCTCGCTTCACACCATACTCGAACGCCTCATCGTGCTTCTCCACCCTATAATTCCTCAAGTAACGTCTGTTATAGCCAAAGAGCTCGAAATATCCTGTGAATCATTCCCCTCTGTAAAGAAAAAAGCTGGAAAAGAAGCAGAGAACGTAACCACTATCATGAACTATAATAGAGAAATCTGGAAAGCAAAACGAGAGAAAAACATCTCATTACGTGAACCTCTCGAAGGAATAAGTATTCCAAAAGAGCTCAAGCCTTTCGAAGCTGACTTGCGTGCTTGCCACAACTTAATCTAAAGGTTATCCCACTTTTCGAGTGTGCTTTAATAACATGATACGAGTAGCGTATTCATGAACAAGTCGGGAATAGGGTACGCAATCATCATAGGAACCATAACGCTTCTTCTCATACAAAGCACGTCAGGTAATGAAATAATGACGGTTGAAGCAGATATACTCGACGGTGGAGGATCAGGAGGAAATCAATCAGGCACCATCTCAATACAAGTCCCCGATTTCATTGATCTTGCAAATGTAAGTGAAATAGGAACCTCCCCAGAACTTCAAATTTACATGAACAACACAGGAACAGTAGCAATAACGGTAACCCCTCAACTCATAAATTACACAGATGACATATTCGACAACCTCTATTTCAGAGAATATAAGACAAGTGGAGGAAATCCTGTGCCCCAAAGTCTCATCGGCAATTGGAGCTTTAACATCTCAGCCCCCTCTTCAGGACAAAGCTACCGAGCCAAGTACTTTTATATGCAACTCGATTTGCGAAATGCAGATATAGACCTGAGCGACGACCTCATAGGACACCAAGCACGTGTTAGATTCCTTGCGACTCCACGTTAGCATTCTGGGAATACTAATACTCCTTCAAACAATCAGTTTAGCAAGCGCCTATGAGTTAAGTGCTACCCCTGACCATTTCACTCTTCGTCTCGAACCAAACAAGAAAATATGCAAAGAATTACGAATTGAAGCTGATTCAAAAAACGTCAGAATAAGCACCGTATGGAGCCCTATAAAGAGCAGACAACCAGACGATTTTACATACACCGCACAAGAACAAGGATTGTTTGTTTCTCTTCCAGGCACAATAAAAAATAAAGGAGAAACACTTAAAGTCTGTGTAGAGGTTTTCGACTCGTATGCCTATTATGGGCTTATACTCATTGAGGATGAGAAAGTAGGTTCGGGGCTCGGTGTGTGGCTCACTATCAACCCCGCGAACAAACTAAAACCGGTTCCTCCTCAAACGCAAGAAGAGTCAAAACGAGCACCCCTCACGGGCAATGTTGTGCGAGAGAAGCAAGACTCGCCTTCAACATCCACAACACTCCTTCTAATTCTAAGTACACTCTCAACACTCCTCCTTGCAACCCTTGCACTTCTGGTATATAGAAAAAAGAGACAAGAGCTAAGCGACAACCTTTATTAACCGCAATTCGCGTCTCTATTCATGGACGATAAACAACGCCTCCATTTTGAAGAACAACTCGAAGAATTGGAGAGCAAGCGAGGACAACACACCGAATTAGTATCGGTTATGATACCGGCAGGTTTCAACATTCACTCAGTCACCAAACAATTAGAAGCCGAGGCATCCACGGCTGCAAACATCAAATCCAAACAAACAAGAACGGCAGTCATCGATGCTATAGACACCATTGTTCGGGCACTCAAGTCATACAAACAAACACCTCCTAACGGACTCGCTCTCTTTGCAGGAAACGTATCAGAAAAAGAAGGACAACAAGACATAAAACTCTGGGCAATTGAACCCCCTAAACCTCTCAAAGTCAGAATCTATAGATGTGATAAGACCTTCGTTATCGAACCATTGAAAGATATCCTCCAAATTGAGGAAGTATATGGTCTCCTCGTTATGGACCGCCGAGAAGCAACTATTGGTCTCCTAGAAGGCAAGAAAATAGAAGTCCTTCGACGACTTACCTCGGGCGTTCCCGGTAAAATAAAAGCAGGAGGACAGAGCGCTGCTCGTTTCGAACGTATTACAGAAGGACTTGCTAAAGAATTTTTCCGTCGAGTATCAGAGAGCATGAAAGAAATATTCTTTGACATGCCTCGCCTTAAAGGAATCCTTGTAGGTGGCCCGATACCCACAAAAGAAGAATTTCTTGAACTCGGCGAACTCGTTACGAAACTCAAAGAGAAAGTTATTGCAGTAAAAGATATTGGTTACACGGACGAGCACGGTCTCAAACTGCTTGTTGAAGCATCAGAAGAAGACATTGCCGAGCAAGAAATAATAAAAGAGAAAAAGATTATTGAGAAATTCTTCAATACTCTAGGCAAAGATCCGCATAAGGCAACCTATGGAGAAGAAAACGTAGAAATCGCTCTTGAGCGTGGCGCGGTAGAACTTCTCGTCCTCTCGAAGAAGCTGGAAAAATCAAGAATCGCCCACTATGAAAAGAGAGCAGAAGAAATCGGAGCCAACGTAGTCTTAGTCTCAACCGAAACACCTGAAGGTGATCAATTCTTCAACATCACCAAAGGCGTCGGTGCTCTTCTGAGATTTGCATTTGAGTAAATACGCAAAAAATTCAATCATAATAATGTTTATAATGAGATAATTCAAGAATTAAAAATGGTAAGTAGACCCTATGAGTATAACTTAACATGGAAATGGTGCGGAGATAGTCTTAGTTTAGATATTAGCGGATTTAGAACAGATGAAGATGGTAAAAGACAAAATTTAGATAATAGAGCGTATGACGATAAAGATCCTGCTCCTGCAATTAAATTAGAAAAGGTAATGTATCAAGCATTTGGTGGAGGAACCAATAGGTCTAAATCTCCTTTAGGTTCAGTTGAAAAAATAGTAATGACCTTAAGAGGAGATCAGGCAAAAGAGCAAATCTGACAAAATTAAAGACTATAACCATTTATAGTAAAAATGGAAGGTATCTCCCTTCGTATAACCCTGTTTTTCATTAAACCTTTGCACCGGAATATTATCTATTTTTGCTAGAGCCATACTGAAAGTAAATTTTCTCTTCTTTAATTCCAGCTCATATTTCTCCAACAAGGTAGTTGCTATACCTGACCCTCTATAAGTTTCTTCAACCCAGAGATTATTCAAAACAGCCTCACCTACACCACACAATAAAAGAGAAATGAGAAAACCAACAATCTTCTTTTCTTCATTTTCAACAATCAACACAATAGTATCTTTTTTACTTTGTAACAATCGCTTTACCCATTCTTCAGGATATTCCTCTCCTTCTTCAAAATCCCGTATTTCTTTGATATGATTAAGCAAATAATGCACATCCTTCATATCAGTTAATCTCCCTTTTCTTATGTTCATAGGGTCTTTAACCTAGCACGCCTTTGTCACAGCATCTTCAAGCAGACGACAACGTTCAGCACGTTCCTTACACGACGATACCCATGTAACATGCCACCATTGACATCCTTCGGGATAGTCAACACGAAAAGGGACACACGTATTAGCGGCAGTCTGTCGAGCAGATTCACACGCGACGCTAAAAACAATAGGATCTTCTTCAAGGGGAGCACCAGGAAGCGTTTCAGGACTTAACTCAGGAAGCCCTTGCGAGTAATAATCGCTCGAAGGAGCCTGTTGTGTCTCCCATTGAATGGAAAACCCCGTTCCCTGGGAATAAGCATAGATAAAATAAGACGCTCCTGCAAATATGAGTACAATCAAAAGAGCGATCTCAACCTTGGGCTGCATCCCCAACTATGAAAGAGGAGATATAAATACATATCGCGAGAGGCAACAACAAACCATATAAAGAAGAAGCGCACGAGTTTTCTATGGAGCTTAAAAGAAAGGAAGAGTTGACCCAAGAGGCAAAAAACTTCTTTGAAGCCTACAAAAGCAAGATAATTGGCACCTCTGCCCGTGAACGAGAAAATGTAGTCTATATCCCCTTCTCATTCCTTGCTGAATTCTCTCCCGATCTTGCTGAAGAAGTACTCCAAAAACCAACAGACACCATAGCTTTACTTGAAGATGCGTTAGCCCAGCTCGAGATTCAGAAAAACCCCCGTATTCGCCTTACAAGCCTCCCAGAAACCGCAAAGTTGAACATCCGTCATATTAGAGCAAAACACTTAGACATGATGGTCTGGATAGAGGGAATTGTACGACAGGCCTCTGACGTACGACCCCAAGTAGTCAATGCCCGATTCGAATGTCCTACCTGTGGAGCCATTCTTTCAGTTCTCCAAATAGATAGAAAATTTAACGAACCTTCTCGTTGTTCCTGTGGAAGAAAGGGACAATTCAAACTCATTTCGAAAGAAATGGTAGACGCTCAGCGTATTGTGATTGAGGAATCTCCCGACTCGCTCGATGGAGGAGAACAACCCAAGCGACTCAACATTTTCTTACAAGAAGACCTCGTTGAACCCCGACTAGAAGAACGCACAACACCAGGAAGCAAAATAAGAATATTTGGAGTACTCAAGGAAATCCCCGTTCCCTTGCAAACAGGAGCAATTTCAACACGATTCGACTTAGCTATAGAAGCAAACAATATCATCCCGCTTGAAGAAACCTTTGCCGATCTTAAAATCTCAGATGAGGACGAACGACAAATACGAGAACTTGCCGCAGACCCCATAATCTACAAAAAATTGAGCAAGAGTATCTCTCCCAGCGTGTATGGTATTGATGATGTAAAAGAAGCACTCATGTTGCAACTCTTTTCAGGCATAAAGAAGAAACGATCAGATGGAGGACAAACGAGAGGAAACATTCACATCCTTCTCGTGGGTGATCCGGGAGTAGCTAAATCAGTCACCTTGAAATTCATTTCCCGTATTGCCCCTAAAGGACGATATGTCTCAGGAAAAGCTACAACCGGAGCAGGCCTTACAGCAGCAGTCGTCAAAGATGAATTTCTCAAAGGATGGTCTCTCGAAGCAGGAGCCATGGTCCTTGCCAACAAAGGAACTGTATGTGTAGACGAGATAGAAAAAATGGAAGAGCACGATCGAAGTACCATGCACGAAGCGATGGAACAACAAACCGTTTCTATTTCGAAAGCCAACATCCACGCCACGTTACGTTCTGAAACATCTGTGCTTGCAGCAGGAAACCCTAAACTCGGTCGATTCGACCCCTTCACACCCATCCCGCAACAGATTGATATCTCTCCTGCCCTCTTAAGCCGATTTGATGTTATCTTCGTATTAAGAGACATCCCCAATCGAGCTCAAGATGAAGCTATTGCCTCACACGTGCTTGAAGAACATCAACAAGAAGTAGTGCGAGAAGTAATAGAACCCGATCTCTTCCGAAAATATATTGCCTATGCACAAAAATATACTCCTCGCCTAACCGACGAAGCAGTCGCCGAGATAAAGAACTTCTATGTCAAGCTACGAAATCAATCCGTCCAGACAGACAAGGACATCAAACCTATCCCCATCACAGCACGTCAGCTCGAAGCCATCGTTCGTCTTTCGGAAGCCTGTGCACGTGTACGCCTTAAAGAAAGTGTAGATGCCTCAGACGCTCGCCGAGCAATCGAGCTCCTGCAACGCTCCCTTCGTCAAGTAGGGTATGATGAAGAAACCAAGACCTTCGACATAGATAGAATTGGAGGAATGCCCAGTTCACGCCGAGGTAAGATAATTGCCGTGCGTGAAGCTATTGCCAAACTTGAAGCCCGGTTAGGGAAACTCATTCCCTTAGAAGAGCTTGAGCGAGAAGTAGGAGAAAAAGCATCGCGCATGGAAATAGAAGATGCTATTTCAGAACTAAAGAAAAAAGGAGATATTTTCGAGCCCAAATCAGGATTTATTCAAGTAACAACATAATATTCTTTGATATAAATCCTTAAAAACGCTCATCCTCTCAACGCTCATGGCAGACCAAGAATTCAAACGCAACGTTGCCTACAAAATGCGTATAGGCGATCTTCTTCAAGGGCACGTGGTTATGGACATGGATAGATTCAAGGCACTTGAAGCAGACAATAAACAAATCGTTCGAGTCAATATTATAGCCAACATTGTTGACAAATTCATTCAGGAAGGAGAAAAGAAATTTGCTTCCTTAACTCTCGATGACGCCTCGGGACAAATAAAGCTGAAAGTATTCGGTGAAGACATACAGAAATTCGCGTCATTCTCTCAAGGAGACACTATAGCCGTTATTGGACTTCTTCGCTCCTGGAATAATGAAGTCTATGTCACTCCCGAAATTATAAAAAAACGAGATCCCTCATTCCTCCTCGTCAGAAAACTTGAAGTAGACAAAGCTCGCCCCAAAATAGTAGAAAAGTCAGAACTCATAAAAGTAAAAGATCAAATTCTTGAGAAAATAAAACAAGAAGACGCCAACGGCGGAGTAGAAACTGAAAAACTTGTCCTCGAACTCAAAGCCACTCCAGATATAATAAACAATGAAATCCGTAAACTTCTCGAAGAAGGCATGGTCTATGAACCTCGCCCAGGTAAATTGAGATATCTAGGTTAAATAAAAAAGATAGAGCGTTTACTTCTTCAAACCTAACTTTTGCCAAATGCCTTTCTTGCCTGCATTCCGATTAAGCTGAATGGTAATCCATATGAGTAAAACCAAAGCAACGAGCAGTAAGACGAAACGCCAAATAGTACTCAAATTCTGCCAGTTACGCATAGAGCCATACACAAGAGCCCCAATACCTGAAGCCATGAGTGCACTTCCAACCGGCTCCATAGTCAGAATAAGATACCCAACAAGAAGTGTTACAATACCTGCGATGAGTGCAATAACAAATACTTTTTGTGAATAGTCCTTTTGAGCTTCGGTGTACTCTTTGTTACACATATCACACGTGAACGTAGCAGGACACCCATTAGCATCATACGATGCTGCAATGAGACTCCCTCCTTGGCTCACGCATTGATCTTGTTGTTGAGGTGTCGGACTCAGCGTACAATTTACACTAGATTCAAGAGGTTTGGTGGGATACTGGCCAGGATAGTAATAATTTTGATTGGTGCAGAAGTTTTCATATTGAGGGCTCGGATAAAACGCTTCAATACCATAGTTGAGCACAAGCAAGTACACAATAAAGATGCCAATCCCTAACACAAGATTCTTTACATTCATACTCGACCTAAGAACCACATCTTTATAAACTATATCCTGCCCTTCGACAGATGGAAGACTATGAACAGCTTATTGAACGCGCCTATAGCAAGATTAAGGTAGTGG
>CAZVXB010000023.1:0-7745 GCA_964630965.1 Candidatus Woesearchaeota archaeon
GCTTGCCCCTATGGTTGATGTGACTGATTTGCCCTATAGGGTTCTCTCTCGGCGTGCGGGGGCTGCCATGGCTTATACCGAGATGTTGAATATTGGAGCTATTATTCATACGAATAAGAAGACACAGAACATGCTCAAGACGTGTGCGGAAGATAGTCCGAGCGGGGTGCAAATAACGGGTCCGACCGTGAGTGAGTTTAAACAGGTCGTTCCTTATTTGAAAGGATTTGATATTGTAGATATTAATTGTGGATGTCCTTCTATTCGAATTACAGATAATGCCTCGGGGAGTTACTTGTTGAGAACACCGCATAAGATTGCACGGTATATTCGGGTGTTGAAAGATGCAGGATATACAACTACTGCTAAAATTCGTCTGGGTTTCAAGAAGAATAATGCACTACGTGTGGCTCGTTTGGTTGAACAAGCGGGAGCGGACGCGTTGACTGTGCATGCTCGGCTTTCGACACATAGTTACAAAGTGAATGCCGATTGGAAATGGATAGCACAGATTCGAAAGGAGAGTGGTATTCCGGTTATTGGAAATGGGGATGTTACTAACGGGGAGAGTGCGGCTCGGATGCTTGAGGTTGCGGATGGGTGCATGATCGCACGTTCGGCAATTGGAGATCCGCTTATTTTTACACGTGTTTTGCACTATCTCAAAACGGGGAAGGAGCAGGTGTTTGATCCTGTTGCAAACCTGAAGCAGTTTGAAACGTATTTGGAGTTGGTTAAGAAACATGACGTCTTAGACATGGGCAGGGTCAAGTTCCTCGGAGGGAATTTCATACGGGGATTCAAGGGTGCTGCGGAACAACGTTCTGCGTTTATGCGCGTCAAGACGTTTGAAGACGCTAAGAGTTTTGTGCAGAAACTCTTATAACCTTATTTGTGCTTTGTGCATCATGGAACTTCGTCTTTTTAACACCTTGAGTCGGTCCAAAGAAGTGTTTAAGCCTCTGAAGAAAGGGCACGTGGGGATGTATTCTTGTGGACCTACGGTGTATTGGAACCCTACGATTGGGAATTGGAGGACGTACGTGTTTGTCGACACGTTACGACGGACGTTGGAGTATGCAGGGTTTGAGGTGAAGCATGTGATGAACGTGACCGATGTAGGGCACCTTGTGGGGGATGGAGATAGTGGAGAAGATAAAATAGAGAAGGCTGCGCTCAAAGAAAAGAAGCGTGCTCAAGAGATTGCTGAACATTATTTGGGAGTGTTTAAACATGATATGAAATCGCTTCATATTGAAGAGCCCTCGGTGTGGTGCAAGGCGACTGACCATATTGAAGAACAACTTACTTTGATTAGGGTGCTTGAAAAGAAAGGGTACACGTATACCACTGATGATGGGGTATATTTTGATAGTACGAAATTTAAGGACTATGGAAAACTTGCGCGACTGAATGTGAAAGGGCTTAAGGCAGGTAAGCGTGTTCTTATGGGGGGCAAACGAGCCCCTACGGACTTTGCTTTATGGAAATTCTCTGAAAAACCGGGTGAGCGACAGCAAGAATGGGATTCTCCCTGGGGCATTGGGTATCCGGGATGGCACATTGAATGCTCGGCGATGGCCATGAAGTATCTCGGAAACACGATTGACATTCATACGGGAGGAGAAGACCACATCCCCGTGCATCATACCAATGAAATAGCCCAAAGCGAGGGTGCGACAGGAAAGACGTTTGTGAAGTATTGGTTACATGGGGCGTTTTTGACGTTTAAAGGGGAGAAAGTCTCGAAGTCTAAAGGAGGATTGTATACGATTTCCGAGCTAACCGAGATGGGATATACCCCGATGCATTATCGGTATTTGTGTTTTCTCACTCACTATAGAAAGCAACTTGACTTTTCATTGAAGAGTCTTGATGCGGCACGTACAGCGTATGAGCGTCTTCGTGGGAAATATAATGAACTTTCATCTGCGAGTATGAACGCTGTTTCTTCTAAAGAGAATGCTTATCGTGACAAATTCGAGCGCGCTATTGGAGATGATTTGAATATGCCTGCCGCTTTGAGTGTTGTCTGGACCTTATTAGATGATAGTTCGTTAGGGAACACACAGAAGAAAGCACTTATTGATATCTTCGATAAGGTCTTGGGATTCGGACTTGCTCATACACCTCGTGAATCTATAGTGATCCCTAAAGAGGTTCATACGCTTGTGGCTGAACGTGAAGAAGCGCGCGATGCTAAGAATTGGAAACGAGCTGATGAACTTAGAGCTCTTATACGAAAAAAGGGCTTTGACCTGGCCGATACGGCTCAGGGCCCTGTACTAAGAAAAGTATAAAATAAAAAAATAAAAGAAACGAAGATTTACATTTCTTCGCCGTCGTCACTTGAACCGCTGCCAGATTTCTCTGAACCTGATTCTTGTGAGTCACCGAATCGCGAATTACTGCGTCCGTTCTTCTTTGCAAAACAGTTTCTGCAATAAACAGGAGTACCTTCACGAGGCTTGAAAGGAACTTCTCCTTCTTGTCCGCACTCGCTGCACGTAATCTTGGTCATTGTTCGAGGACCGCCGAAGTCACGTCGGAAGCCACCGCCTCCGCCGCGGTTACCTCCGCCACGTCCACCGCCGAAACCGCCTCGTCCGCCGAAGCTATTTCCGTATGTCATTATCTATATATTCCTCCTTTCAAACGCTTAAAATACACTATACTCATTAACAAAACTAGAATTCTACCTTATACTCCTATTCCTTCACCTAAACGTCTCTGTTTTGGTCTATATAAATGTTGGTATTTAAGAATAACCTTGTCGGAGCTTTCTGATTTGCTCCTGTTGAGCATCAATGCTCTTCTGAAGTTCTTTGATTTGGTCTTCGTTCTTAATGCGAGATATTTCCTTCGTGGCTTGATCAAGTTGATCTTGTGTTTCCTTTAGTTTCATCTCAAGTGCCTGGGGATCTTTATCGCTTCCTGGAGGGGTCTTTGGCATGGCTGCAGGTCCTGAACGAGAAAGGCGTTTCTTTACTGCAATACCTCCTCCGAGGAGAAGACCGGCCAAGATAACTCCTGCTACGATGTAGTACCAGCTTATCTTGGTAACTGCGGTTGAGTTTTGGATGGCATTACCGGTTATAGTAGGAGCGGAGACGTTGGTGATGTTGGTTGTTTGGTTAAGGGTTGTATTGAGGGTTGGAGCGGGAGGAGAAATCGCTGCAGGTGCAGAAGCGCCTTCAGGGAGAGTTACGTTAAAGGTTCCTCCGGCATTAATGTTTGTGTATTTCTTATAATGTTGTGTTTGTCCGTTCGGTTCGTTCTTGATGTATACTTCAATGTCCAATCTTGAAAATTCAGAGCTATGGGTAATGGTAACTTGGTTGTTGAAGTCAACACGTCTATCAAATACGCTTTGTACGAGGTTTGTCTTGCTTCCTGCCTCAAAAACTCGAATCATAACGAACTTGCCTGGTTCCGAGGTGACTTTAATAGTGGTGTCTAAGGCAGCGACGAAAGAGATACACAATAAGGTGACAAGAATGAATGCATACCCTTTCTTCATGTGTTTTTCTATCGGCGCTTGTTTATAAAAGTTACGTGTGCTAAACGAGGTATCCGTTTTTTCGTAATGCTGTTCTATACAAGTCCATATCGAAGGTGAGCGTTGTTCGTGCTGTATTTGCGCTCACTTCATTTGAAGTATACCGTAGTGCAAGGTCACGTGCACTTGAGGGCACTGTAAACTGTGATTCAGGATTTTGGACATATGCAATTGTCACCATGGTAGGATCTCCTATTCTTCGATGGAGACCCTCAAGGGTTTTCATCACCCCATGGGCTGCTTTGGCAGGTTCTAATCCTGCTTCACCAATAAGAATATCCATTATCGTTCCTATTTCAGTTTGCGCTTGATCGAGTGTTATCATATGTTTTTATCATAATGTAAAAAATCCATTTAAATTTCTTTTTACGTATGAGAATTTCCTGGTTTAAAGACACACTTTCATTTCTAAAGATACGTCTCGGATTACCATATTTGCCCCGGGAGAACTTATATAATGTATTTTGTTCATTCCTCCATGAAGTGCATTGATACAGGTCTGAGGGAGATAGTAAAAGTTTTCTCTTGGAGCAGGAGAGAACGTTCCGTTTGCTAACATATTAACGCATAACACGTCGTTAACATAAACATTACAACTTAAATTTGCTGTACCTGCACATTCTCCTCTAAATCCTCCCTTTACGACCTTTACAGACTTATAGACAATGTTGTCTGGAATTAAAATTGTTGTATTTGTCGCCGGAGGTATAAATGTGGTTACTGCTTGATTAAGATTGCTTTCTTCGCATCTTATTGGAGTCATTGCAGGCCCTTCGGGATCTGGATCAAGACCTCTGCCGAAAGGTAAGAACAGAAGTGCAACGAATAGTATCGAAAATAGAATTGTGATAATCAACTTTGCTTTCATGGTAAATACTATTCTTTTTAGTTTATAATTATTTCTGCTATAAATACGCCCGGACTCGGAATCGAACCGAGATATCCGTGAGGAAACCGCATTTCGAGTGCGGCGCAGTGCCATTGTGCCATCCGGGCAGGAGAAAGAACCGAATTAGGGATTTTTAAATTCGCCTTAGAGCTTTATTTTACCGGTTTGCCAGTCCTTCAGGATGAGACGTGCGGCTCTGTCGCTGTCAACGATTCCCCCTTTCGCAAGGAGGTTATGTTTCTTACCGAGGTGTTCTATGAGTTGCTCAGGGTCGTTGGTGCTGTCGAACTTGTAATGCTTGTCGAAGACGCCTGGGAAGTTTCGCATTAAACGAGCCACAACAAACAAGGGATTCTTAACACGGTCGTATGTTTTTATCCCAATCTTGACTGAACGTACGATATTTTCTTTTTCAGTCGCAGGAGAGTCGCGACCAGATATAACTCCGGGAGTGTCGATAACGTGTATGTCTTTAGTGAACGCAATCTTCTGAATACCTTTGGTAAATCCTGCTTGGGCTGAGGTGCCGACGGTTTTACGACCGATAATCATGTTGATAAGTGAGCTCTTGCCCGTGTTGGGATAGCCAACGACACCAATGAGTGATCTTCGGTTGAGCTTAAGACGCTTATTCTCTATCATCAATCGTTCACGCAATCGCTTCTTTCCTAAAAACGCTTTACATGAGACGAGAACGAACGGAGTGAGGCGTTTTTCGGCTATTTCTTTTTTTACACGAGCCACGTCAGCTACGTCTATTTTGTTGAACACGTACACAAGGCGTTTGCCTTCTCCCAGAACTACCTCTTCAAGGTCTATATTACGCGTTTCATCAATGAATCGAGCATCTATAACTTCAAGGATGATGTCTGCCATTCGTATGAGGTCGTTGACTACATCAGGGAAAGGCCGTTTATGTCGGTTGTTTCCTTCTATCTGTCGTGTTTTACGGGATGAAAACGAATAACGAATTCTCATATCTTTAAGAGCAAAAAGTGGTTTAATAACGTATGTTTCAGGTATTTTTATTCAGTCTTAGTGCGTAACGTGCCGAGTTCGTGATGTATGTGTTCTGTTTGCTTCCAGACTATGTTAAGCATTTCTTGCATAGTTGAAAGGGCTGTTTGTAGTTCGTTTAGTTTTTGTGCTAATGAACGTGTGTGATCATTCAGGTCTTTCTTTTCAAGACGAGCTATTTCATGCTCGAGACGTTGTTTTGCGGCATAGAGCGCTTCTTTTGTTGTCTCGGTTTCTTGGAGTTGTGCTTCAGTGTGCATAACCTTGCATGTTCGGCATGGTTTTTAAAGTCTGTTAAGAATGATTATATGAGAAATTGTCCGTCTTTGTAGATTACTTTTTCTGTTCCATCTGGCAACGTGGCAATGACTTCTCGTTTTTCTGTTGAAACGATATCGGTGTGCACGACCGAATCATTATATCCGAGGGTTTCCCATTCTTGTTCTGTCAGTTTTGAGGGGTCTCCCGGATAGGCGTCTTTGTAGGCTGCTCCGAGTGCAATGTGTGTGTTTCCTTCGGGCCCTCCAATGTTTTCATCAAACAGGGTTTCTGCCATGAAGGTGTCAATTCGAGAGAGACGCTTATCGGTGAGAGAGAACTCTCCTATTCTATCTGCTCCTTTGGTGGCAATCATTTCTTGTAACAGGTCTTGACCTTCAGAGGCGGTTGCTTTGACGACGTGCCCGTTTTTGAATTCAAGAGAGACGTCTTTTATTAACGAGCCGTATCGATAGAGAGGTTGGTTGAAGGTGATATGTCCTTCTGTTCGTCGTGCGTCTGGAGAGATATAGACTTCAAAACTAGGGATGTTGCGTCCGGTTCCTCCAAGCCAGGTTCGTCCGGGGCCGAGGCCAACCGTAAGATCGGTTCCTTTAGCTTTGATACGCACTTTGTCTATTTTGAGCTTGTTCAAGGTATGCCGGAGACGATCTATTTCATGCGTTATCTCTCTCCACTTCTTTACAGGATGTTCGTGGTCGAGGTAACAGGCTTTGATTATTTGTTCCCAATATTGTTCGAGCGTAATGCCTGCCTCTTGCGCCATGGCTTGCGTACCGTAAAGTGCGAGAGTCCAGGTTAACTGGCCACGGTTTTCTTTCTCGGTTCTCCAGTTCATATAGGGTTTGAATGCGCTCGAACGCGTCATGATATGTTTAGGGTCAATACCTTTGAGTTCATGCTTGTTTGTCTCTGCAATTATAGTTATGAAATGATGAACTTGGTCTACTCGTCCTCTAAGATACTTGTCCGGGAAGAATTGGAGCTGTTCTTCATTGGCATGTTCATAGAAATGTCGCGCCATGTCGTCTGCCATGAATTGAGTTATGTAATGTCCTCCTGCTTTGAGTATGGCAATTTGTAATTCTTTAAGCAAGGGCTTAGCACATTCCGGAACTTGAAGATAGACAACGTCGTTCTTCTTTATTCCTTCTCCTCCTCCCAATGCGAAATTGACAAGGAGGTGCGCGTATCGTTCGAGAATGAGTGGTTGAGGGTGCATGGATAGGTTAGGCTTGCTCTGCCTATCGCGCAAGATATATAAAGCTCTTGTGCTACTTACTAGTAACTTTTTGTGAAAGGAGGTGCACTATGGCTTCATCCAAATCATCGAATACAATTGGAAGATGGGCTTTCCTTATTGGAATCCTCTTAGCTGTTGTCTTGGGAGTTACGGGTGTTAATGCGTCATGGGCTTGGGTCCTTGTTATCATAGGGCTTATTGTCGGTCTCTTTAACATCACTGAGTCTGAAACGCACTCATTCCTTATGGCAAGTATCATGTTATTACTTGCTGCGTATACCGGACGAGATGCTCTAAGTTCAACCCAGTTGTTTGCAGATATTCTTGATGCGCTCTTGATGGTATTTGCTCCTGCAACAATCATCGTAGCAATCAAGCACGTCTTTAGTTTCGCTCGAAACTAAGAACAACATTTGTTTCTTCTTTTTACTTTATTTCTTTCTAGAAATCGCGTATGACGCGGATGTAGCTAATTTCTATTATCAGTATCCTCGTCTTAGCAGACGCCCGGACCAGGAATCGAACCTGGGAATCCTTTCGGAAACGAGTTCTCCAAACTCGCGCAGTAACCGCTGTGCCATCCGGGCAGGTTACTGGAAAAAGATGGCGATTTATAAACTTGTTAGTTGATTAGTTTTCTTAAACTTTTCATTTTCTTGGGATGATAAAAACCTACTTCTTTGTAGTATTTTCTTATGTTGTCTTTTCCATAAATAATTAAGAAAAAATAAGGACTATGTTTTTCACTTTTCTGCTTG
>CAZVXB010000024.1:0-7587 GCA_964630965.1 Candidatus Woesearchaeota archaeon
AGAGATTCAGCAGGCAATTCAGGAATCAGCAAAAGGATCAACAGGAATAACTTCAGACCGTACAGAGACAACATCACTCACCTGAGCGAATACATTTCCCTCATGTTTGAAAACTAAAGAGATAGATGCAGAAGACATTGTGCGCGCGGAAAGAACAAAGTTAAAAGACTCAAGAGGAATAACAATCTCCGTACGCTCACTAGTTTGGGCATATCCTTCAACATATTCTTGGAACGAAGTAGAGAGCCCTATGCTTGTACCTTCACGACTTAAAGAGACAACTGAATTTTCAAGGAGCTCATCACTTCCTTCAAGACGAACTTCTTCAATAGAGACATATCGATTGGAAGGAATGCTATCAGAAACCGGCTCGCCCGTACGAACATAGTACGTCTTATATTCGACTATTGGTGCAGTAGCCAGAGGTTCGGAAGGTGAGGCTACATGTGCCCCTGAACCCGATGAAGCTGATTTGCCCGAGCCCCCTCCACCCCCTCCGCCCGGTTGTACAGTGGTTGCCTCTCCCGTAAACGTCTCCTCTAATTTAACAACTACTTTCAACAAGGGGAAAAAAGTAACAACCTCAGAAGGACCACTATAGACATCCGCAAGGGAAATAGTTTTCTGGTATCCGTTCACGGTAAGCATTAGTTCTGTATCCGCAGGAAGGGGCCCCTCTCCAAAGTCATACGAAAGCGTCCCAGAAACAAGCTGTCCTGCCACAAGATCATCAGGAGTAAGTTCAAGCCCCACGTAACCCGTCGAAGTGCTATAATAAAAGCCAAGCAAAACAAGACTAAATACTATAACAATAAGTAAAGACCAAAGGAAAGAAGCAGACATAAAACGAGAATCGTGTAACGAATGGTCGTGCAAACGAGTCATAGCCTGAATATTCAAAGCGAGTATATAAGAGTAGCGTCGCAAACATATTTATAGCATTATACGATACAGTGAAGTGAAAAAGAAGGTTATTGTCCTTAGTTTAGGTGGAAGTATTATTATTCCTGAAAAAAAACACGAAAGATTTCTCTTGGAGTTTAGAGAAGTCTTAAAAAAGAAATACAAAACCCATAAATTTGTCCTTGTTTGTGGAGGAGGATCCATTGCCCGAGCGTATCAACATGTTCTTGAAGAACAACACAAAAGCTACAAAGAACTTTCTCTTGCGGGAATACGTGCCACACGCATGAACGCAGAATTAGTCATGCAAGTATTTGGCAAAGAAGCAAATCAAGAGCTCCCCAAGTCAATGGCAAAAGTAAAATCTGAACTCCATAAAAACAACACAGTCATATGTGGTTCTCTTCGATACGCTCCCGATGAAACTTCAGATAGTACCGCGGCAAAGTTAGCCGACTATCTTAATGCTGAATTTATTAACATAACCAATGTGGCAGGGCTCTACACCTCAGACCCGCGCACAAATCCCCGAGCAAAACTAATCCCCCATCAAACATGGGAAGAATTTGACAAACGAGCCCAAGCGATACGATACAAACCAGGTCAACATTTCGTACTCGACCAAAAAGCAGCCAAGCGCATAAAAAATAAAAAAATAAGAACCTATATTGTAGGAAAAGACCTTAAAGCGCTTGACGCACTTCTAAGCGGAAGAAAATTCAAAGGAACG
The DNA here is from genome assembly GCA_964630965.1 of Candidatus Woesearchaeota archaeon. Classification (GTDB taxonomy): domain Archaea; phylum Nanobdellota; class Nanobdellia; order Pacearchaeales; family GW2011-AR1; genus JBBSZK01. The sequence goes on from CAZVXB010000024.1 coordinate 1,634, forward strand.
ACTATCTCAAACAACCATGACTAAAAGAACCACATTTATAACGAAAAAGCACAACGCACGAACCATACTGGAGCGAAAAGAAGCAGATATACTGGCCCATCTTGAAGCACATGACGGAAAAGATAAACTCCGTTACCTTGAAAGTGGACTCACCCCTGTAACTGCACGAATAGCCTCAAAAAATGCGATTGCAATAGGAATTGACCTTGCCCTGCTCAAAAATCAACCTAAACTGACTAAAGCCCGATACCTTGCCCGAATCCGTCAAAATATTGCCTTAGCGCGAAAAGCAAAAACCCTCCTCGCCCTTAAGGGTGACTCTCGTGAAGCAGAGTATGTATTGCTCTCACTCGGGGCCTCATCAAACCAAGCAGCCCAGGCTCGAACACAATCTTTTTAACGCTCTCCTCTCTACCTACGCTATGAACGATATAGTTGATTCACTTTCCCCCCTTGAACGTAAAATCCTACCTTATATTCGCCTCCCCTTGCATGAGATAAAGAAGAAAACCGGTCTCGATGAGGTCTCGGTCATTCGAGGGCTGAAATTTCTTGAAAGTAAAAAAATCCTCGCCCTATCCACGGACAAAAAAGTACTCATAGATATTGGAGTCAATGGGGCCTATTACAAAAAAAATCATTTGCCCGAACGTCGCCTTGTTCTCTTTATAGAAAAGAATGCACGATGTACCTTAGAAGAAGCTCAAAAGAAAGCAGGTCTATCCGTTAATGAGTTTAGAGCAGCTCTTGGAGCATTAAAACGAAAGGCCTTACTCGAAATAACAAATGGGCGACTCACACTTACCGGCTCAAAGGAAGAACTCTCAAAAAAGTTTCTTGAAGAAAAACTTCTCGAAAGTTTACCCCGAGAACAAACCTCTCTAAGTCCTGAAGAAGCATTTGCACTTGACAGTCTTAAAGAACGAAAAGATATTGTCGAACTTAAAGAGGAAAAGACCATAAGCATAAAACCAACACCGTTGGGAGAAAGCCTCATGCATCATTCGGGTACGTCTGATTTATTAGAAGAGCTCACTCCAGAACTTATAAAAGAAGGAATCAAAAACAAGCGCTTTCGACGATATGACATTCACGCTCCGGTCCCTCGTATAACCGGGGGGAAAACGCATTTTGTTAATCGTGCACGTGAACATGCCCGAAGAATATGGCTCGACATGGGCTTTGAAGAAATGGAAGGCCCAATGGTAGAAAGTTCATTCTGGGTATTCGATGCGCTCTTTACTCCTCAAGATCATCCCGTACGTGAAATGCAGGATTCGTTTTATATCAAACGAAAAGAAACCAATCTTCCCTCTAAAGAGATTGTAGCGCGTGTGAAAAAAGCTCATGAAACAGGCATTGCAGGAAGCAGAGGATGGAACTATACTTGGAAAGAAGAAGAAGCTAAGCGAGTCGTACTCCGCACCCATACAACCTCTCTCTCAGCCAGAAAGCTTGCTTCATTAAAGAAAGAAGATCTTCCTGCTAAGTATTTCTCTATCGGTAAAGCATTCCGCAATGAGACTATCGATTGGTCACACGGAATAGAATTTTTCCAGAGTGAAGGAATTGTAGTAAGCGAACACGCCACCCTTCGCCAACTGCTCGGTTACTTAAAAGAGTTCTACAAAAAAATGGGCTTTGAGGAAATACGATTCAGACCAAGTTTCTTCCCCTACACCGAACCTTCAGTTGAAATAGATGCATTCCACAAAGAGAAAAACAAATGGCTTGAATTAGGCGGTGCTGGAATATTCCGTCCAGAAGTAACCGAAGCCCTCTTAGGTACCAACGTTCCCGTACTTGCCTGGGGTCAAGGACTCGATAGAATGATAATGGATGCCTATAAAATAAAAGACCTTCGTGAAGTGTATGCTAATGATGTACATGCTCTTCGAGCAAAGGAGTTAAAGAATCTCTAATATGGCAAAAGCACGTTATAGTCGAGCATTTCTTGAAAAGACACTCAAGTTAGATGAAAAGACCCTCAAACGCATAAACTTGTTAGGAACAACAGTCGAAACTATCGATGAAAAAGATATAGAACTTGAAATTCCTGCTAATCGCCCCGACCTACTTTCCTCAAGCGGGTTCATGCGTGTCCTCAAAGCGTTTGAAGGTAAAGAAACCGGTCTTAAAGAATACAAAGTCTCTACAAAAAAGAATTACACGCTTACCGTTAACAAATCTGTCAAACCTATCCGCCCTGCCGTGGCCTGTGCCGTAGTAGAAGATATAACTTTTACATCCGAAGCCATTGCCGAGCTTATTGCGCTCCAAGAAAAACTCCATGCCACCGTAGGCAGAGCAAGAAAAAAAGCCGCAATTGGCATCTATCCCCTTGAAAAAATAACGTTTCCCCTTGTGTATGAAGCACGCAAACCCTCAGATATCGTATTCACTCCTTTAGAGAGTTCAAAACCCATGACGGGGGATGAAATACTCCAAAAACACCCGGTTGGAAAAGAATACGCTTCTCTCTTATCTTCCTATCAAAAATATCCTGTATTCGTAGATGCCCACAAGAATATACTTTCCCTAACTCCCATCATTAATAGCGAAGAAACCGGACGAGTAACCGAGAAAACAAAGGCAGTCTTCATCGAGTGCACCGGATCAGATAGAGAAACGCTTGAGAAGATAGTTATCATTCTTACAACTGAACTTGCTGATCGCGGAGGAACCATTCATGCCGTGAAGATAAAGGACGATCAGTCGTATAGCACTCCTCGATTTGACCTTCGTATAACGAAATTAAAAAGAGAAAACGTTGAAAACCTCCTCGGCCTCAAACTCTCAGAAAAAGAACTAAGTACATTATTAGCTCGAATGGGTCACGAATATAAATCGGGCGTAGTACAAAGCCCTGCCTGGAGAACCGACATCCTCCACGAAGTCGACCTCATAGAAGATGTTGCCATTGCATATGGATATGATAAGCTCATTCCAGAACTTCCTTCTATTGCAACGCTTGGAAAGGGCTCTCCCCTCGCAAGCTCGAAATCACGTATACGAGAAATTCTCAATGGCCTTGGCATGCTTGAACTTTCATCCCTTCACCTCGTTACAAAAGAAGAAATTGAACGAACTGACGAATCAAAAGCGATTGAAGTTGAGAACCCTCGCACCGAATATGCTTTCCTTCGTCCTTCACTCACCGTACCTATGCTTCGTACGTTAGCAACCAATCGAGACGCGGAATATCCGCAAAACCTCTACGAACTCGGGCCCGTCTTCACCTCCGACGATGAAGAAGACACCGGCGTAAAGGAAGAAGAACACCTCGTTATAGCCCTTACTCCTGGCAACTTCACCAAAGCAAAGGAAGTGCTTGACTATCTAACACGTATGTGTGGTCTAACCTACACCCTCAAAGACGCCGACCATAAACAGTTCATTCCCGGACGAACCGGAACCATCGTCATCAATGACAAAGTAGTAGGTCATTTCGGTGAAATCCATCCCACCACCCTCCAAGCCTGGAAACTCAAGATGCCCCTGGCCCTCCTCGAACTCACGTTAGAACCGTTTCTGGTGAAATAAAAAGTTATTTCTTCTTAATTTTTAACTTTCCATCACAGATGAGCTGATAAAATTCGTAGGAATTCATCTCGAGAAATTTTTTTTCTATGAAATTAGAAGCCAATTCAGCTCCAGGCATAACATCTACAGTTCCCCGTTTAAGGTACTTCGACAAGATAATCTTAGCCTTAGGTTTGTTATGGAAATCGGGCGAATGATAATCATTTATAAAAATAACATTCGCAGTTGTATTCCCACCAACATACAATACTCCTGCATCAGTAAGATTAGTATAAAGAATTTCATCTGTCTGAAGAGAACCACCTACAAACATAATGGCATCCGTATCAACGATTAAGTTCTTGGCGCGAACATTTCCGGTAACATATAAGATTTGATAAAAGTCCCCGAGACAATAGCGAAAAGTTCCCTCAATTGAAAGATCTCCCCGTATCACATATACTCCTCCAGATTCACCCCCAATATTGTAATCGCCTTGAAGAAAAACATCTCCTTCATGAACAAACAGTTTTTGAGACTCTTCTATAATTCCTAAATCCTCAGGAGAATAACCGGTCTTGCTAGAGAAGGCATATTTTTTCTCTAATATATCAAAAGAAGATTTACTAAAGTCAGTTATTTCTGAGAGGTTCATATTTATTTACAATACCTAAGAAGACTAAAGCTAGAAACATATAAACCTATGGGAAAAAAGCCCCCACCGAGACTTGAACTCGGGACCTCGTCCTTACCAAGGACGCACTCTAACCAGCTGAGCTATAGGGGCACAGGCGAGAGAAAAAGAGATGCTATAAAAAACTACCGTTGAACCTTAAGTGAGGGTGCAGGGCGAGTTTCATTATACGTTGTCGGAAGCCAATCAGAACGTACGACATAACCTGTCAATTCCAGCCCATGATCAAACGTCACGGTAAGCCAGGAATAATATTGATCCCAAAAAAGCTCTCGATTCTGTGGATCGGCAAGCGCAAGATTATTGTTGCTCACAATAAGCAACGCAGAAATAACAAACAACTTGAGGAATACAAGATAAAGTTTCATCGTCGAATCAGCGTTGAATTAACCGCGTCGGCGCCCCACTCAAGTTTAACCGCGTTACCGGTAACCGTTCCAAAGTTTCCCCCTATGTGCCCTAACCATGAAAAGTAAACTTTAAGCAGATGTACGAGACCGTCCAACGAACTCAAGTTAATACCCGGAAGTGTGCTGACATACGCCAGTGTAACCAAAAAGAAAATGGCAGCGACAACAATCAAGTACGACCATACATTCTGACCCTTGTTAGTCGCTTTGACAAATAAGAAGATAGCAACCAACGCGATAAGAACAACAATCCATGCCATAGTACACCTCCCTATTCGATACGAATTCATGTATAAAAGACTTTCGAACCACAGTCTTTTTAAGGGTCTAATCGCTCCAAACGCTATAGCCCTGTAGTCTAGTGGTCAAGGATACGGGACTCTGGCTCCCGTGACCCAGGTTCGAATCCTGGCAGGGCTATACCTGCTTGAGCATAGCGAAACAGGTTAGAACTGACAGCACTAAGAACCGCAGTTCTTTCAGCTGGTAGGGCTATCACAACCCTTTTAAAGCATTCCAGAGTTCTCATCACAAGCCCTTGTAGTCTAGTGGTCAAGGACGATGCCCTCTCGAACGGCCGAAGAGAAGTCGTTGAGACAACCTCTTCAGTCCTCTCTAGGACAGGCACTTTCATAATACGTGCCCCAAGAATTCGTTCAAGGGGTCGTAGAGAACGGCGTAAACCCGGGTTCGAATCCCGGCAGGGGCATTTCTTCTGCTGAATGAAATGAAGTGAAGAGCCACTGACGGTATGAGAATGTGTTCGAATAAACCGGCAGGGGCATCTCGGTTCATCGCAGCGAGTCTCCGAAGCAAAGCAAGGAGAGTCGAGCAAGAATGAACAGAGAACTATAACGTAATAAAAACAAATAATTTATAAATCAAAAAAACTAAAACAAGTGATGCGAAGCAAATTAGCCTATACTATTACACGCATTGTTCTTGGTCTTGCATTTCTCTTTTTTGGAGCGGTTAAATTCTTCCCTATGGAAACTCCCGAACTACCTCAACCTGCCATGAACTTCATGCTGGCTATGGGTGCGACCGGTTACATGATCCCTATGATAGGCATTGCAGAAATCTTAGTTGGCCTCTTACTCCTTATCAACATCTGGGTACCCTTCTCTATGATGGTACTTTCCCCTATCATGCTAAACATTGCTTTATTCAACATATTCCTAGGACCTAGCATTCCAGGGGCCCTTTTCGTAGGAGTCCCTATCCTCCTCCAAGTATACATCATGTACTATACCTGGAACGCCTACAAACCTTTGTTTTCTAAAATAAGATAATTCTTCAATCACACCAAAATAATTAGGTGATTGAAC
>CAZVXB010000025.1:0-1397 GCA_964630965.1 Candidatus Woesearchaeota archaeon
GTTTGCATAAAAACATTTATAAAGCTGCCAAAAACTATCTCATTACTACTTCTTGAGTATTCATGAGGTAGCAGCGCTATGATTTTCGTCATAAAAGTAACTACAAACAAGGAAGAGAAAGCAGTCGAGATGATCGCCGACCGCGCTCAGAAGAAACAATTGAATGTATCTGCTGTTGTGCGACCACACGGTCTTCGAGGATACGTTCTCGTAGAAGCTCTCGATAGAGAATCGGCTGAAGAATCTGTTTTCAACTTACCTTACGTTAAAGGAATTATTGGCAAGACACTTACCTATGAAGAAATAAAGAATATGGTCCAACCTGAAGTTGAAGACTTCAATATAGAAGTAGGAGACGTTGTTGAGATGATTGCAGACTTGTTCAAGAAAGAAAAAGGAAAGGTTCTTCGCGTCGATAAACAGAAGCGAGAAGTAGTCGTTTCACTCTTAGGAGCTGCAGTACCTATTCCTGTGACCGTAAAAATGGATAACGTAAGAGTTATAAGGCGTGAGACAGAGTCACAAAGCACGGAGGAATCATATAATGCCAGTGATTAAGCTTATTGTTGAAGGTGGCTCGATGAAGCCAGGACCAGCCGTAGCTCAGCAACTTGGTCCTCTCGGTATTAATTTAGGGAAAGTTATTTCTGACGTTAACACGGCCACTGCAGGATTCAAAGGCGTTAAGGTTCCTGTTGAAATTGATGCCAATCCTAAAACGAAGAATTTTACCATCAAAGTATTTTCCCCTCCTGTTGCTGAACTCCTTAAGAAAGAACTTAATGTTCAAAGCGGTTCAGGTACACCAAACACGACTAAAATAGGAAACCTCGCTATCGAACAAATAATTTCTGTTGCACACACCAAATTGCCGAACATGCTTGCTCGAGATCTCAAGGCAGCAGTGAAGTTAGTTGTAGGAAGTTGTGTATCTCTCGGAATCTTAATTGAAGACAAACCGGCAAAAGAAATAGAAAAAGATATTGATGCAGGTATGTATGATAAAGAAATAAAGGCCATAAAGACAGACGTCTCTCCTGAAAAGAAAGCAAGTCTCGCCGCATTCTTCGGTTCTGTTAAATCACAACAGGAAGCTAAGGCAAAGGCTGCCGAAGCTGCTAAGCTTGCTGAAGAAGCTGCTAAAGCCGCAGCCGCTGCAGCCGCACCCGCAGCAGCAACACCTGCCGCAGCGACAGCAACAGCAGCAACACCTGCCGCAGCCAAGAAGGAAGAGAAGCCAGCAGCTAAGAAGAAATAATTCTTTTTTTCTCTAATTCGCGAATCTTTAAATAGCGTTAATTATCATGCTACATCATGGGGGTATGGGGTAATCTGGCTAGCCTTCGAGGTTTGGGACTTCGCGATCCCGGTTCAAATCCGGGTACCCCCATGTTTTT
>CAZVXB010000025.1:1497-7203 GCA_964630965.1 Candidatus Woesearchaeota archaeon
TTCGAGGTTTGGGACTTCGCGATCCCGGTTCAAATCCGGGTACCCCCATGTTTTTTCTCACGTGAGAGCATACATTTAAAAATCTCTTTTTTTACAGCATCTTAGATTATCATGGGATCAAAAACAAGAAAGACACGACACGGAGGAAGATTTTCAAACCGAGCAGGAGTACGTGTACGTAACAGACTTAATGCAGTTGAATCAACACAACGCAAAAAACAAATTTGCCCTCATTGTGATAAACCCGGTGTACGCCGACGTGCATCTGGTATCTGGCATTGTCTCAAGTGTAACAAGACCTTCGCAGGTCCTGCCTACTCACTCAAGAGGCAAGTTTAAAAACCATTCATTCCCAAATCAACCATGGCTCAATACAAATGTTTCAAATGTGGCAAGGTTCTTACCAGCAAAATTCTTGAAAAGCGATTTGTTTGCCCTACCTGTAACTCAAAGATTTTTTATAAACCTCGTAAAGACGTTGTCAAGATAAAAGCAATATGACTTCTGACGTAGATACAGCAACGCGCCGAGAGCTACAACTTTTAGAGCACAATTTACAACAGCTTATCATGCAACGCCAATCTATGCAGTTCGAATTAAACGAGCTTACCAACGCCCTTAATGAATTAACTAAGACCAAAGACGACGTTTATAGGGTCATGGGAAATATTATGATGCACGCACGCAAGGAAGACTTGCAAAAAGAGCTTGAAGAGCGCAAGAAATCTCTTGAAATTCATATGCAAGCTATTGAGCGTCAAGAAAAACTTCTCGAAGGAAAGCGTCTCCAAATTCAGCGTTCTACCGTCGACAAATTAGAAAACAAGAAATAATGCTACCTCCAGCACGATAATGTTTATATACCCGAGCAAAGTCAGGGTAGTATGCCATTCGATTTAAAGAAGGTGTTTGGGAAAAACCAAGGTGGAGAAGACTATCTAGAAATAGATGTTAACGCTGCCCAAGAGGTTAAGAACAAAGTTCTTGTACGTCCTTTCACCCTTAAGCAATACGATGATATTACTGAGATCCTTACTGCCCTTCGTGAAGGTCTTACCATTGCAATCATAGACATTAAACCTATCAAATCCAAAGATGTTATTGAACTCAAGCGAGCTATTGCCAAGATAAAGAAGACTGTAGAGGCCATGGAAGGCTCTATTGCGGGCTTTGGAGAGAATGTTATCATCGCAACCCCTCAATTTGCAGAAGTATTCAAGTCTCCTGTTGCAGCAAGCGCAGGTAAGAAAGATTCATTCGAATTCTACTAATATCCTATCTCGGTCTCTTCCTAATTTATTCTTCTAAGGTTTACCGTTGTGCAAGGGTAAAGAGTGTTTTAATGGCTACTACGATAGTTGCAGGTACAAGTAGCGCAAGAAGCCCTGCAAGCGTGGAAGATATAATCTCTCCAATTCTAATGCTTCCCAAGGCAATAGTCGATAATCCTTGTTGTCCGGCAAAACTTACAATTACAAGCGATACAGCAACCAAAAGAAACTTAGTTCCCACATTATCATTTACATTTACGGCAAAACCAGCCACCAGCCCCAATAAGGCAAGTAGGGCCAATATAATGGGGTTAACCGAATAACCCATACTCAATATAACTCCTCCTACCGTAGCAACCACCACCCCTACAAGAAATACTTGGGCTCCTATCAGGTTTTCCTTCGCTCTAATAGCCATACTATATAATAGGACATCCTTTTTATAAAACCTTTCAGGCTCAAAAAAGCTCTAAAATAGAAAAGTTTAAATACCAGTGTAATTGCAGAGTTACAACACAAAATGAACATATCAAAAAGTTTCATTGTTTTTGCACTGGCTTTGTTAGTTTCTCTAAGCTTCGCAAGCGCTCTTTCATTTAGCTCGCCTGCAACCTTGACACGAGGAAGCAATTCTACTACATTCAGCTTGAGCACAGATGATCTTGGAGACACCAACATCACAAGCCTTGTTTTGAATCCTCTCACTATTGTTCGTGGCGGAGCTACCCTTATGTTCGCAGCCCCTACCCCAACCACATCCCAAACTGCTTCATTCATAATTTCTTCTTCAAACCCACGAAATGATATCCGAGTTCGTGTTCAATCAGCCCCTACCGATTTACCCTTTGGAACGTACGAAACCACACTTACTGCTACAGGAACAAACAGTTCTGGAGCCATAGTAAACGCATCTATTCCAGTAACCTATGTTGAATCATTCTGCCGTGCAGGCGCTCAGGGAACAAACCTTACAATAAGAAATATTGACATAACCAGCTCGGGAGATGAAGACTTAGAGTGGAAGCTTGTTGACAAAGTAGATGTAGAAGTTAAAGTTGAAAACAACGGAGATAATGATATTGATGACGTACAGATCGAAATCGGTCTCTTCGATTCAGAAGGCCGTAATGTCGTTAATGATCTTGACTTTGATAACACTGATGAAGAACAAGCAGACATTGGAAACCTTAACGATGGAGACGATGAAACCGTAACGTTCTCATTCAGAGTTCCTGCAGACTTCGACACTGGAAACTAAAAGCTTACGGTGAAAGTATACAGCGACGATGAGACTGAAGCACGCATGTGTGACGATGAATCAAGCGATCTTAACAATATATTCTACCAAACAATCAGCATTGACAGCGAAAGCGATGAAGAGAAATTCGTCATAGTTGACGATATCCAATTGCCTGATCAAGCAACCTGTGGTGAAACCGTTACAGGCACCTTTAAAGTATTCAACATTGGAGATGAAGACCAGGATCAAATCCTTATAACTATGAAGAACCTCGAGTTAGGCCTTAACCAAGAATTCGAGATTCGTGAAGATGTTAACCAGGGAGACGATGAAACACTTGACTTCACGTTCGATGTTCCTTCAAACGTCCAAGGTGGAACGTATGTAATTTCATTCAGAACTTCCTATAGCTACGATGATGGAAGATACGAACAAGATTCAGAAGATGAATTCATCTCTTCTCTCCGAGTAATTGGATGTGGAACACCTCAAACGCCAGGTTCAAATGACAGAGTAACTATAAACGCTGAACTTGATTCAGACGCTCAAGCAGGAAAAGAACTTGTTGTATCTGCCACGTTCACAAACCGAGGCACAACTGAAGCTACCTATTCCATCAACGCAGATGGTTATGACTCCTGGGCCGAGTTGAGCTCAATCTCTCGAAGATCTCTCACACTTGCAGCTGGAGAGAGCAAGACTGTAGAACTTGTATTCAACGTTAACACAGATGTTTCTGGCCTAGAGTCGTTTGTACTTACCGCTACTTCTGATAACCAAGTTGAGACACAAGATGTTGAAGTTGATTTCGGAACAGCTCCAAGTACGGGCGGATTTAGCTTTACAAAAGGAAGCGGATTTATCTGGGTAATAGGAATTATCAACGTCGTGTTGATTGTTCTTATCATTCTAGTTGCAGTTCGCCTTTCACGAAGATAAGTAGCTTTTTTAACTCCTCTTTCTAAGAGATTGAATGAAACGCTCAGCAGTGATTTCGTTAAGTCTGAGATATGGTATTTTACTTGTGTTGGGGATTGCTACTATTTTGTTAGGTGAGAACGGTCTGTTCTATACGCTTCTTGCTCCCCTCACGATAAAACCGGTATTCTCTATATTTCAATGGCTTTATGCCGATGCGGCTCTCTTTGGGACACACACTATTTTTATCAAAGGATATTATGCAACCATTATCCCTGCGTGTGTGGCCGGTTCAGCCTATTATTTGCTCCTTATACTCAATCTCACCACCCCTATGACCCTACCCAAACGTCTTTGGTCTCTTGCATACGCCTTTGTACTCTTTCTCCTACTAAACATAGGGCGTATAGTGCTCTTTGGTGCCCTACTGACAAAAGGGTATCCTTACTTTGATATAACGCATCTTACCACCTGGTATCTAGGAAGCACGGTACTCGTAGCAGCTCTTTGGTTTTCCGGAATTTACCTCTTTAGAATCTCGGAAGTTCCTGTTCTCTCAGACATTCGATCGCTTATGCACGATATGCGGAGGAAAAGATAATGTTTGATTCTATAATCGACTCATTTGTAACTATCGCTCTAGAAACGGTCGCTTCTTGGGGTTATTGGGGAGTATTTGTTCTTATGACTATAGAAAGCACAATTATACCCTTTCCCGCGGAACTTATTCTTATTCCTGCAGGGGCACTCGTGGCACAGAACGTGTTCTCAGGCTGGCTTGTGCTACTCGCAGCCACACTTGGAAGCGTAGCAGGAGCATTGATTAATTACGCGCTTGCGTACTATCTCGGAAGAAAACCTCTTAATGCACTTATTCATGCCTATGGGAAGTTCATGTTTATCGACGAGAAAACGGTTCTCAAAACAGAACATTATTTTGTCAAACATGGGCACATAACAACCTTCATTGGAAGACTCATACCCGGTATTCGATCGTTTATTTCTCTTCCCGCAGGGTTTGCCAGAATGAATATAATGGAGTTTTCTCTCTTTACTGCTCTCGGTGCAGGTGCTTGGTCAGGACTTCTCATCCTTATAGGGTATTTTGTAGGGGCTAATCTCGAGATAATAAAATCTCGTCTTGATATGCTAAGCATAATTCTAATAATAATTTCAGCTATTATCGCTTTACTTTATTTCAAGAAAAAATCAAACTCATAGATTTTGCTTTCGAGCTTCAACAATAATTTGCACCTTAAGTTTCTCAATAGCGTCTCGTACTCTACAGTCAGGGCCGATATAAATTCTATGGCAGTTACCGTCGATAACAATCTCGGTTACATTCCCGCCAGAAAATTCAAAGACTTCAGCGTTTGAGGGTTGAGACTCGCAAGTATAATACTCCCTGTCTGTTTCTTCGGCATTTGTTTCGTTGGTCACACCTGAAAACACGGTCAACTGATTTTGTTTAAGGAATAGATTGAAATCAACAATAGAAGAACCCGTATATCTACACTCGTTAGGAAACGTATCGTCATAGGTCAAATAAACATACCTCTTGCCCAGAAGAAGTCGGTCCCCACTAACGCTGACATTATTGGTACGGGGGTCATTATGCAGATAGAGATTATATTGAATAAGTTGTCCTGCAGAGTTAGTATAATAATAGTAATAATGGTAGAGCGTGTCCTTATCAAATCGTTCGCGGGTAAAACTTAAACCTTCATATTCAAAGTGATTAAATGACTTAAAGTAATAACTCGCGATAAAATAAACAACTACGAGAGCCACCCCAAATAAAATAACCTTAACAAGGTCTCGTTCAAGCAACTTTTCTTGTTTACGTTCCTTCCTAGTGACCATCTAAAAGAGTATTAAATAGGGGTTTTAAATATTCCTAAATATAACCCAACACTCTGTAAACAAAAGCATCGGCAGAAGTGTAATCTCCCTCTATAATCACGCACGAGCTGTTAGTATATATTCGATTAACTGACGAGCCCCTCCAGACTACCAAAGGAGATGAACAGTCTCGTTCAGGCACATCAACACGGTCACATGAGCCATAACACGCTTCTTGTACCCTTTGGGCAGTTAGGCTTAGAACGCCACCTAATAGTTGCTTAATACTCTCACTCTCAGAGTCAAGATAGACTGCTTGCCCTCGAAAGTTTTCAAGGCCGAATGAACCGGTTATAGAAACATTACGTGCCTCTTGGGGAGAGGTTTGAACCGCAAATTGATATCCTGCATAGGGTACAATCCACGAGTTTCCGT
>CAZVXB010000026.1:0-7102 GCA_964630965.1 Candidatus Woesearchaeota archaeon
GTGCGAGCGCGAGAATGCTTGTAATGACTTGATGGCTATATACGGCTTCAATGACCGGCATCCAACGTTTTCTATCAACTACAATGACTGTTAGTTTAATGAGTGCGAATACAAAGAAAACCAGAAGAATTATTTCAAGTGAAGTCAGCATAGTCAACCCTTACTTTGTTAACGGATGGGAGTTATTTAAAGTATTCTGTTGCTTGTTCACCACGTAGATAAACACAAACTTGTCTTCCAATTCAAGCTTTTGACAGGACGTGGGGGCGTTGAAGAAGAGTCCTCGCCTAAGATGACAAGGAATGAGAAAATATTTGGTTGCCGAATTCTTCCCCCGTTGGCTTATATTCGTCTGGATAGTTGAGAGATTTTCTGAGAAGAGGCGTATGTTTTCTAAATGCCCTTTGAGCTGTAAATATTCATCGTAGTCAGAAAGAATTTCAGCCACCACTTTCTTCCCCTTCTTCCTAGTATGAAGAATTGTGCCCATCCTACTTTTGATATAGATTGAACATTATATATAGTTTATTATTGTATTATGCACTATCTATATTCTAGAACTTATTTCTTAAGAAATTCAGCCCGACACTCGGGAGAACAACATCCGCTATACTTCTTTTCACACTCGAGGCAGGTAACGGTGAATGCATCACAGGTTGGATTTCGACAGTTCTTGTAGAGGTCACAGGGAATGTCGCACAACTGACAGGACGTGAGTGGTGCTGACGTGCCATTGACGGGAGAGATAAGACGTTTGTCGAATACGAAACAGGTTCCTTCCCAGATGGTGTCGGGGCAATGTTTGGCAAAATTGAGAATGCCTCCGTGGAGTTGGTAGACGTGAGCGAATCCTTCTTTTTTCAAAAACGCGGACGCTTTCTCGCATCGAATTCCCCCCGTGCAGTACATAAGTATCTTCTTGTCTTTCTTGTCTTGCAAATCTTTTACGATGGAAGGAAATTCACGGAAGGTCTTGATAGCTGGCGTGACGGCGTTCTTGAATCTCCCAACGTGAGACTCATACTCATTTCTTGCATCCAACACAATCACGTCTTCCTGTTGAGCCATTTCCAGGAATGCTTCGGGAGAGAGATGTTCTCCTGCATCTTTGTAGCTCACCGGTTGTTCAAATCGTACTAACTCGGGCTTGACTTTGACCTGCATTTTATTGAAGGGGTGCATGATGCACGTGTCCTGTTTGAATTCTATGCCCTGAAAACGCACGTCTGAAAGAAGAAGTTGTTTGTACGTGTCAATTTGCTCGGGTGTACCCGACACTGAACCATTGATGCCTTCACTTGCTACTAAAATGCGTCCTTTCAATCCAATAGTCTTACACTCAGCGAGATGTTCTCGGGCAAAGAGCTCTGGCTCTGCTATGTCTGTATATTGGTAAAAAGCACATACGGTTAACATGTCATAGAGGCGAGTTGAGCGTTTAAAATGGTTACGCTTGCGAGTATACTAATAGTTAAAAAGGTCGTTTAGAACGAGGGAATATGGATAATTTGGCTAAACCGAGCCTTGCTTTTCGTGCACTCTTTACCTATGGCAGTCAAGCCGACCTTGTAACTTTAATCAAATTGGTTGATCCTGCAGATGTAGAACTTTACATGACGTTTCAAAATAACGTCACGCCTGAAACGCGAGAACTTATTTCTCGACTAGTGAGTTGGGACGTTGACGGAAGAAAACCTGACCAACGATACGCAGATTGTGCTTTGACACTTCCCAAAGGTAAGAGCCTTCCCCTTGACGACCCCATGGGCATTCTCCCTCCTGGAATCCGCAATTTTGTTGAAGATCTTGATATACTAAAGGTACGTTCTGAACAAGAAAAGGTTATTCCTTTTCTTAATATCTGTAATAAAGAAGGAAGACGTATTGAAGGTGAGGTATTGAAGATAGATTTTCCTTGTATTGATAACCGAGCTCGTACGCTTGAACCGTATATTGTGTCCGATATCAATAGTCTCATCAAACGAGAGCTGTACGATCCTCGTATGGCGCAGTTGGGCGGTATTGGAGGTCTTGCGCGTGGATTTAGACCGTTGCGTGTTTCCTACCAAGAGATACGACGAGATGAAGCAATGGTAAGGGATTGTTTGCGTGTTCTTGACAGTGTGCCTGACCAGAGCGAAATTCATTCGTTTAGAATTGGATCACAACCCTATGATGCGGGAAACCGAGAGTATTATGATTGGAGATGTAAGACCTCTATGGCTAATCATGTTGGAACGAATCGACTTGCTATGAGTTTTGATGAATGTACAGACGTGCGGAAGATAGAATCAGACCTGCGCCAACGAGGAATAAACATTACTTTAGTAGAAGAACGTTAACTACATCGCTTCGAGGCGTTTAATGCGTTCGTCTACGGGAGGGTGCGTAGCGAACAGACCTTGGAGTTTCTTGAAGGGGTCTGCGATGAAGAGGGGAGCGACGGCATGATTGAACTTGTGCATCTCTTGTGGTGAAACGTGCTCTGCTTTTATTTTCCTTAAGGCGTTGGCAAGTCCTTGGGGATACCGAGTTAGTTTGGCACCCGTTGCATCAGCAAGATACTCCCGTTTACGTGATATTGCGAGTGAGACGAGACGAGCGGCGATAGGGGCAAGGATGGCAAAGAGAAGCCCGATGATTATGAGGAGAGCGCTTCCCTTGTTGTCTCGGTCTTTCCCTCCGAGCCAGAGATTATGGAGGAATAGTTCTGCGATAATAGAAATCATACCTATAAGCACGGCCGTGAGAGTCATGAATCGAATGTCATAATTAGCAATGTGAGCCATCTCGTGCGCTATGACGCCTTCGAGTTCTTGCTTATTGAGTTTGGCGAGCATGCCGGTGGTGACGCAGATGACTGCTTTGTCAGGACCTCGGCCTGAGGCGAAGGCATTTATCTCGGAAGATTCCATGACGAACAAGCGAGGCATAGGCAATCCTGAAGCAATACTCATGTTCTCGGCTGCGTGGTAAAACATTCTATGCTGTGTGTGAGAAGCAAGTTTAGCTCGTACGGATGCAAGAGCTATTTTGTCAGAGTTGTAATAACTTACGACTGTATAGGTCAGAGAGAAAATAATAGAGAGTATCATAATGATAAAGAATAATGAAGGGTCAAAGAACTGAGCAATCACGAATCCCAACACGATGAAGAAAATGACAATGACTCCGAGTAAGAGAGTTGACTTGAGCTTATTGCTGGCTATTTGATCTTCAAATGAAATGCGTTCGACCATGGTGAGTAGGACGTTAGAAGCTTACTTTGGGGACTGCGCGTTCTTCAGCAGGTATCTTGAAGAATTCTTTTTCCTTGCGTCCGTAGAGCTTGGCGAACCAGGCGCCCGGCAAGGTAGTGCAGAGATTGTTATACGTCAGGATAGAATCGCTGTAATGCTGGCGAGAGTAAGCAACTTTTTCTTCAATAGCAGACAATTCTTGCTGGAGGTTGAGGAAGTTCTCGTTGGCCTTTAATTGAGGGTAGTTTTCTGCAACGGCAAAGAGTGAGCCCAGTGCGGTCTGCAATTGAGCTCCGGCTTTCATTCGTTTGTCGAAGGTGTTTGCCTTCATGAGTGAAGCACGGGCTTGGGTGACTTCAACCATGATAGACTTCTCATGTTTTGCATATCCTTTTACTGTTTCAAGGAGGTTCGGAACGAGGTCGGCTCGTTTCTTGAGTTGAATATCAATTTGGGACAGAGAATTATCAATGCGATTGGAAAGACGGGCGAATCGGTTGTAATACCCTGCAAAAACGAGCACAACAAGTACCAAAAGAGCGAATACAACCCCGAGCGCAATGAGTAAGGCAGTTACCATGGTAGGGGGGAAGGATGAATCTTTATAAACATTATGAACTTTCGTTAGATATGGAAACGCAGACACGGGTCGTGGTAACCTTCTTCGTGCTTGTTGCGCTTATTGCAGGCACGTACGTGTTTAGTGATTGGTTTTCTAAAACAACCGGATACGTGTTAGGAGAGGATCAGAAGATTGCATTTGCCCAGTGTATTGCAGACAAAGGAGCAGTGTTTTACCAGACCGAGCGTTGTGTGGCATGTGAAGAGCAACGCACTCTTTTTGGGGAGCGCGCCTGGGAACTTATAGAGAAGAAAGTATGTGATGAACGTATGTGCACGGGACTCACGAGCTTGCCTGCCTGGGAACTCGAAGGAAAGATATACTATGGATTTAAGACGTTTAACGAGCTCGATGCACTTTCGAGTTGCGAGATAACGCCCGTTGCTTCTTAGCATAACGTTTTTGTATGAAGCGAGCAAGATTAACAAACCAATAGGTTAACGCTCCCCCGATGCCCCACATTAGGTCGACCATGGTGTCATCAATTCTATCCATGAGAATTTCATACTTCTCAATCCCCGTGATGCTTCGTAAGAATACTCCTTGGAGTTTAAGGTCGAAGAAATAGTCCAAGCCATACTCTCCGAGCTCAAAGAGGGCAAGAGAGCCTACCACAATTGCGAACGTAAAGAAGAGTTCCCATTTTCTATGCAAGCGGAGTTTCGAGACGAGATGGAAGACCAGTGCAGAAAATAAGATGGGAAAGATGAAGTGTTGTATTTTATCGTAGCTGGGATAGACGAAATACAACGGGCTCAACAAGAATCCTCCAATTGCCATGATATACACCATAGCATAATGCTTTGTGGTGAATTTAGCATCAAAGTAATGATCTATAGCATACACCAGAGCTACAACTGAGAGCGTGGCAAGTGAACGAATGAAGAACGAGGTATTCTTGAATGTATACAGAAGTGCCACGAGTATAATCCCTGTCGCAAGGATGATGCGTCGCTTAGTCGCAAGTGAGTGAAGCATGCTAAGACGAACAAAAACAAGTATAAAACCGTTCCGTTCGAAAGATTTTAATGCTTGCATCTCATGATAACGGAATGAAATCTCTCTATCTTGATGCTGCTGCAGGCGTAGGGGTTTCTCATGCGGTTGGGAAAGCTATCGAAACGTGCCTTAGGACAGAGTATGGAAATCCGAGTTCGTTGCACGCCCTTGGTGAAGAAGCTCGGAAGGCGCTTGACAGTGCACGCGCGAACTTAGGAAAAGAACTCAATGCCCGCGCACATGAAATCACGTTCACGTCCGGGGCGACCGAATCAAACAATCTGGCGATTCTGGGATTAGCACAAGCACGTCCGAATAAGAAGAAAATTATTATTAGTGCGATTGAGCACGCGTCTATCCTTGAACCCTGTGCCTATCTTGCTCCGTATGGATATGAGATTGTGCGTGTGCCGGTGCATGCAGATGGACGTATCGATCTCATCACACTTGAACGGGCACTTGATGGGAACACGTTACTCGTGTCTATTATGCATGTAAATAATATTGTGGGCACGATACAGGATATCCGAACGATTGGTGCGTTATGTGCCTCGCGAGGAATTCCCTTTCATACAGACGCCGCCCAGAGTTTTGGCAAGCTCAAGCTTGACGTTCGAGCGATGAACATCGATATGCTCTCTGCTTCAGGACATAAACGAGGAGGACCGAAAGGAGTGGGGTTCTTGTATAGTCGTGAAGGTTTGAAACTAGCACCCGTACTCCGAGGAGGAGGACAAGAACGTGGTGTGCGAAGTGGAACGGAAAACGTGCCAGGGGCAGTAGGATTTGCACACGCGTTGAAAGAAAAACAGGACGGAAAAAAGATACAAGCGTCCTGTGAGGCACTCATGTTGGGATGCGAGCGTCTGGGAGGTATTGTAAACGGCTCACGCGAGCATCGAATGTATAACAATGTGCATGTGTCGTTTCCCGGGCAGGATGGAGAGATGCTGGTTTCGCGCTTGTCAGGGAAAGGGATATACGCGTCGGTTGGAAGTGCGTGTGATGCCCGAGGTGAAAAGGAAGATCATGTGTTGAAAGCTCTCGGCCTCTCTCCGAGCCACATAAAGGGATCTATTAGAATGACGCTTAACGAGCCGTTGTCGCGTGTTGATGTTGCACGCATCGTTGCTTGTCTTTCTAACGCACTTAAAAAAAGAGCTTAATGTGCATATGCTTTAGCGAGCGCGAATCTGCCTACACATATCCATTGCATATAAACCTCTACGTTATGACGAACATCTAGAGGGTGAACGTGACCAGCCGCTTGATCTACTTTTATAGTTTCTATACTTCTTAGAAGAGGCTCTTCGGAATACATGGGAAGGACGAACAATTTCTTAAATCGTTCTCCCTCGTTTTCTTTTTTATCCTCGTCAGGGGTTTCAAGTGTGAGTATACGTCTCTTTATTTCTTGAACGACTGCGGAAGAAACGGGAACAAGAGGAGGTAATCGAGGGCTTCGTGCTCTTTCTTCTATAGTATACAGGCCAAGGCAATCAATGAGCCCTTCTGATGCATAACTGGCTACTCGTTGTATAAATGCTCTTTCGTAAGAATCTTTTATTCTTTCTCCGGTTGGAAGAAGAGAGAGAAGACTGCGATAGTGTTGGTGACGTGGATCTTTTGCTAACGTTTGGGGAAGAGCTATATCTCCTCGTTTATGATAGAATTTTTCTATAGATGCCTCTGTGAGTGGAAATAAAGTTCGTGGTCTTGTCATTGGTAGGCGATAAAATGTTCTTTTAAAAAAGTATTGATGTCTCTGAAAGGTTTTTATAACTCTTCTTCTTGTCTGAATCGTGTTAGACCTAACGCTCATCATTCTCATTGTTCTTGCTCTGATTGCTATTTTTATTGCTTATCGCGTGGGACATAAAAACGGGGCGTTGGAGAAACATAATGAGTGGGAAAATGAGCTCCTTCCCGGGCATAGGAGAGATGCTATTCTTCGGTCTCGATCGGTTATAGGGGGACAGTTTTCTGAACAACTGGCGCCGTACTTGCCTGATTTCAAGTATTTACCGACTGAATGCAAATTTATGGGAAAGCCGATTGACTTTATTGTATTCAAAGGAATGGACAACAAGAATATTGAAGAGGTTGTGTTTGTGGAAGTTAAGTCGGGAAATGCTAAGTTGAATAAGCATGAAAGTAACTTGAAGGAAACTATAGAAAAGAAACGAGTGCGATGGGTGGTGTATAGAATTCCAGATTCATTAACCAAGAAAGACGACATGGA
>CAZVXB010000027.1:0-7061 GCA_964630965.1 Candidatus Woesearchaeota archaeon
CCCGCGACACCTGGATTAAGAGTCCAGTACTCTGACCGGGCTGAGCTACGGGGCCGTGCAAAAGTGAGCGAGAGATGATTTAAAAAACCTTTTACGAGAAGCTTTCAGCGGCCTTGCGTTCAATGGCATCAGCGGTGAGCAAGCCTGTATGCCTATCAACTAATTCTCCGTTCTTGAAGAAGAGTGTCGTAGGTATAGACATAACTCTAAAACGACCTGCCAATTCATATTGATGGTCAACGTCAACAGAACCAAAGTGAACCTTTCGTAGTTTTTCTGCAGCTTTCTTGAATTGAGGCTCCATCATCTTACACGGGCCACACCATTCGGCATGAAAGTCGACAATCGCCTCTCCTTGAGCGATAAATGAGTCAAATGTAGCAGAATCGAGTTCCTGGACCATCGCTATACTCTCGTTGCACAATTAATAAATCTTTGTCTGGTATGATTTAAATAAACGCCCGGCATGTAAGGGTATGCGCGCTCATCCTCTTGTTCTCCTTGCAATCCTTCTGGTAGGTATAGGATTCATTCAACTCGTTCTCTACACTTCTCCACAACAAGAATCGCTCACCTATACGCGATACGGCGCGGGCGAGAACGTGCTTATCGCTATCCACGGAAGCCCCGGCTCAAGAGAACACTTCACGCTTCTTGCTCCGCTCATAGAAAACTACACGGTGTACGCGCTCGACATGAAGGGTTTTGGAGACTCCCTTTCTCCAACAGAAAACTACGGAATAGCTACACAAGCCCAGGCATTGAACGCATTCATACAATCTCATAATCTCTCTTCCGTTTCGCTTCTGGGCTATTCCTGGGGTGCAGGTGTAATGTTCGAATACGCGTATCGTTACCCTGAAAATGCCAATAGCTTGATTTCTTTGAGCGGGATGGGTGTCCAACAAGGAGAATTGACTGGCAATTACTATCTTGAGCACGCGCGTTCACTCCTAAGTTATCCCTTCGTGGTCTACTATCCTGGCGCGTTCATTCTCGCACGTTCTTCAGAGATTGATACTCCCTTTCACTATCTTTCTCGATTAGACCAACGAAAGGGATTCGTGAGAAGTTTCATTGATACCGATCAACGTCCGCTCTACTCGCAACTTCAAACCATCACGACTCCCACGCTCATCCTCTCGGGAGACAGAGATACGATTGTTCCGCTCTGGCTCGGTGCCTTGCACGCCTCTCTCCTCCCCCAAGCACGCCACGAAGTCTACCATGGGTCGCATCATCAACTCACTCAAGACCCAAAAGAAATCGCAGAACTCATAAACACGTTCCTCCATGAAACCAACTAACTATCACTCGCGCCTGAAGTATACGGCCTTTCTCTTACTCGGAAGTTGGTGGGCTCTTGCACTCTTGCTTGCAACTATCCAGGTCTACAACACTCTTCGCTCTCCTCTTGTTCTTCTCATAGGGTGTGCAGTGTCCCTCCTCGTCCTCTATCTTCATTATATGCTTGTCACACAAGTACTAAAGAAGAACAAAACCGCACAACTCATCGCCTATGCCTACGCAGGCATTCATTTCATCCCGCTTATAGCTCAATTTCTTACTCTAAAAGAACCTGGTCCCGACAATCTCGTTACAGCACTCATGGGATGCGTGCTCGTTGGAGTTCTTTTTCGTCGCGAGGGAAGAAAAACCCAGTCAACCCGATAGCTATTCCCAATAAACCTGCGCTCATCGCACCCACGTCTCCATAATCATTAGCGCGTCCATATCCCAAATTAATTGCTCGAACGGATTGTTCAACATTAACTCCTTCTCCAGGTTCAAGAAAGAGAAATCGAGAACCAAAATAAGCTACAGAAGGAGCAAGCAGTACGGCTCCGGCAATATACGCAAGATTTTTGCCTCGCATAAAAAACTATCGAAATGAGCTTTATAAATACTTAGGCGTCTACTCACCACAACCGCTTCGAGAGGTCTGGTTGCACGACGTGCACGTGATAGCGCAATTACCAATACGTTTGGCAGGTCCTCCACAGAGGGGGCAGACAATTCCTTCGTTGGCTCCAAAGTCTTTAATCGTCTTTTGTTCTTCACCGGTCGACTGCACACTTGCAATCTCAAAGGCAACGGTGGGCGCACTCGCGCTGAACGTATTAAGCATAAACTGCGAGACATAATCCACAATAGAGCTTGCATTTCGAATCTTGGTTGCTTTCTCATCCAACTCTCCCCCATTAATGTTCTTCACAAACCCTGCAGGTTCAAACTTCGAGTATCTGAATTTGCTGAACAACACATCCACCGGAATCCCATATTGCAAGTTTAACGATACCGACGTAGCCCAGGAGTCCATGAGTCCTCGGATAGTTGATCCTTGTTTCGACATGGTCACGAAAATCTCTCCCGGAGTTCCATCATCATACAGGCCGACTGTAATGTATCCTTTGTGTCCGGCAATATCAAATTTATGCGTGACAGACTTATGTGTTTGAGGAAGTCGCTTTCTATCGCTGACCGTGACCGTCTTAACTTCTTTCTTAACGCGTTCACCTTCAGTCTTCTGAGTGTTAAGAGGCTGACTTCGTTTGCTATTCTCTCGGTAAATAGCAACTGCTTTGAGGCCTTGTTCCCAAGCAAACATATACGCTTCTGCAATGTCATTCACCGTCGAGTGCTCAGGCATATTCACCGTCTTACTAATCGCTCCCGAAATAAACGGTTGAGTAACGCCCATCATCATCACATGCCCTCGAGGATGAATAAAGCGTTTACCTTTAGCTGCTTTGAACGCACAGTCAAAGACGGCTAGATGTTCATCACGAATGCCCGGCGCTCCTTCAATAGTATCGTTCTTATCAATATACTCAATAACCGAGTCAATCGTTCCTTCATCATATCCTAAAGTTTTTAGTGCAAGCGAAACGCTTCGATTAACTATCTTAAGCATTCCTCCGCCCGCGAGCACTTTGTATTTAACCAGCGCAATGTCAGGTTCAATACCGGTCGTATCACAATCCATCATAAAGGCAATCGTTCCCGTTGGGGCAAGCACAGTCATCTGAGCATTTCTATAACCATATTGTTCTCCTAATTTAACGGCCTCATCCCATGAGTCCCAGGCATCATTTGCCAAGTAGCGTAACTCAGAAGGTATTTTGTTCACTTCAATCTTCTTGACTTCATCACGGTGCATGCGCATAACTTCTATCATAGGTTCGCGGTTGCGTGCATATCCGGGGAACGGACCAACTGACCGAGCAATTTCAGCAGACATACGATAGGCCTCTCCGCACATGATGGCCGTAATAGCCGCAGCCACTGCCCGCCCTTCATCAGAATCATACGGCAATCCTAAACTCATCAACAACGCACCCAAGTTAGCATAGCCCAATCCCAACGGACGATAATCACGTGAGTTACGTGCAATTTTAGCGGTAGGATAGCTTGAACCATCGACAAATAAGTCCATAGCTAAAGAGAATGCGCGCACTACTCGTCTAAATTTCTCTACATCAAATCGTCCATCTTCTGTTCTAAATTTCATAAGATTAATAGAAGCGAGGTTACACGCGCTATCATCTAAGAACATATACTCGCTGCAAGGATTGCTGGCGTTAATACGGGCGGTATTCTTACAGGTGTGCCATTTGTTGATAATACTGTCAAACTGCATACCTGGGTCACCACACACCCATGTCCCTTCAGCAATTTTCATAAGAATATCTTTTGCTTTAAGGGTCTCACATACGCCTCCACCTTTGACAAACTTCGTCTGCCATTCTCCATCGCTCTTAACCGCTTGCATAAAGCTATCAGGGGCACGCACAGACATATTACAATTCTGAAATGCAATGCTCCCATACGCATCACCATTCATCCCTCCATTGTATCCCTGTTCAATAAGGGCCCAGGCCTTGCGTTCTTCTTTTTGTTTAGCTTCAATAAAATCAATAATGTCAGGGTGGTCTGCGTTCAATATTTCCATCTTCGCTGCTCGTCGGGTCTTTCCTCCTGACTTGATAATGCCGGCATACGCATCGTATCCTTTCATGAATGAAACAGGGCCTGAAGCGCGCCCTCCGCCCGTCAGCTTTTCCTTCGCACTTCGTAAGGTAGAACGATTCGTTCCCGTACCCGAACCTTGTTTGAATAAGTTAGCTTCAGCGCATTGCACTTCCATAATAGATTCCATCGTATCCTGAATGCTTTGAATGAAACAGGCCGAACATTGTGGTCTATCCATAGTACGTGTCGAATGCACAATCGTGTCTGTAGCGGAATCCCATACATAGGCAGATACTCCTCCTGCTTGAGGGTCGTATTCCTGATTGATTCCCGTGTTAAACCAGACTGGAGAGTTAAACACCGCTAGTTGATGAAGACAAATAGCAGCAATCTCGTCACTCAACCGAGTAGCGCTTGCATCATCAAGGTATTTCTGTAATCGTGCCTGTCGCCCTACAAATCGTGCCACACGTCCAATAAGGTGTTCAACAGAGCTTTCACGCTCTCCTTTAGATTGATCTCCCCAGAAGTATTTGCTCGCAACCACTTTAATGGCGAGCGGAGACCAGAATTCAGGACGTCGAACATTAGGTTGCGTAAAAATAGGTTTATTCATATCATCCGTTACTTTCACTTCCTCACTCACCCAGTTAATCGGGTTTCCAAACAAGTCAAAGGCAAACGGACTCTTCCCCTCACGAGTAAAGAATCGTTCGAACACCAGTGGTTGCCGACTTACGTTAAAGCCTCCACTAACCTGTTCTTCTTGATTGATTCCGGGTCCGTTGAATGGTTGCATTTATCGTTTTATAAGAGAGGTAATCTCTTTTTTGAAATCTGAAATGTCGGTAAAATCTCGGTATACAGAAGCAAATCGTATGTAGGCCACCTTGTCAACTTTGCGCAACTCATGAGACACAAGCTCACCAATCGCAGTTGTTTTTATTTCTTTCCCTTTTTTCCGTATTTTTTCTTCTATTCGTTGTACCATCGCTTCAATTTGTTCTTCACTTACCGGGCGTTTCTCACAAGCCTTGTGTATCCCTGTCATAATCTTATTCCGGTCGTACGCTTCTCGTCTTCCGTCTTTCTTGATTACGCGCAGTTCACTCCACTCGACCGATTCTCGTGTAGAGAATCGCTTCCCACACTTGAGGCATTCGCGTCGCCTTCGCGTTATGCCATCCATGTCGCGTTTGTCCGTTACCTTTGTATCGGTATGGGAGCAAAACGGGCATAGCATGTCTCTTTTTGTAACTCTGGAATTAACACAAGCTGTTGTGTTTCAAACCGTGTAAAAACACAACCCCTTGTAGTAAACCTTTACTTACTTTTCCAGAACTATTTAAACATTTATGTTCTCGGGCGCTTGATTAACAGTATTTATAAAGAAATGTTCGTGTTATTCACTGTGGCATTCCTAGAAGAAATCGCTCTTGAGACTGGCGCCCCTATTTTTCTTATTGTCTTAGCGCTTGTCTGGTCACTCATCTGGAAAGCCATTGCACTTTGGAAATCTGCTCGTTCTAATCATCCTGTCTGGTTTATAGCGTTCTTTGTGGTTCACACACTCGGCATTCTTGAAATTCTCTATATATTTCTTTTTTCTAAAATAAAATTATCTGGTAAAAAGAAACATGAACACTAGTTTCAAGCGTCATCAGCCCGTCAGACTCCTCACTGCTCCTCGTGATGACGATATAGAAATGTATGCCGATCCTCCTATTTCTATCCCCGCAGGAACACGAGGGAAAATAAACATGCTTCTTCCTAACGGCAGGTATCATATCAAAATAGAAGACGCCAAAGGTAACGAGGTTGCCTATGTTGCAGCAGACGAAGAACAACTCGAGGCACTATGATTTCTGCAATTATTGCCTCCTACAAAGAACCTCACACTATTATCAAAGCAATCGAAGCTCTCGCCTCACAGCTTACCTATCGCGATCAAATAATCCTTACCGCCCCCGACCCTGAAACGAGAAAAGCCGCACGAAACGCAAAGACCAACCTTGTCCCCCTTCTCATCATCACAGACAAGGGCAAGGGTAAGCCTGCTGCTCTCAATCAAGCAATAAAACATGCAACCCAAAATCTCCTCCTCCTTACCGACGGAGACGTCGAAGTTCAACCCGGTGCCGTACATGCTCTTCTTAAAGCGATGAACACACAAGAGGTCGGCATCGCCACGGGCAAGGTCGTCTCAACCAATCCTCACACAACGTGTCTCGGGTACTGGGCTTATCTTCTCACCGAAGCCTTTCACGAACTCCGTCGTAAAAACCAAGCCATAGCCACAGGCTATCTCTACCTCATCCGGAAATCTCTCATCCCTCGTCTTCCTGAAGACACGCTTGCAGATGATGCGTATATCTCACATCACGTTCTTTCTAAAAAAAAGAAATTAGTCTACGTTCCCGAAGCACGTGTTCATGTCAAGTATCCCACAACTCTCCCCGACTGGCTTCGACAAAAGAAACGTACAGCCGGCCGTGTCTATCAACTCTCTCATCAATTCCATGTCTCAAAACTCCGTTCATTCCTTCAAGAACTTCGCGCCAGTATCCGTATCCTTCGTCATGTCAGAACTCCGAAGCATATTCTCTGGCTCATAGGCCTCATCATAGTCAAGGGTTACGTCTGGGCTCGTGTCTTCTTCGATTACCGTCTCTGGCATCGCACATTTTCAAGGGCCTGGGAACGCGTTGAAAGTACGAAATAAAAAATAGCGCTACGTTTTAATACCCTTCAGAATACTCGAGTACGTGGGGCCATGGGGTAGTCTAGTTAGCCTTCCAGCATGGGGTGTTGGCGACCCCGGTGCGAATCCGGGTGGCCCCATTTATGATCAAAGGCTATTTTCCCTCATATCTAACAAAATCACCGTAAGCCCACCCGTAAAAGATGTCATCATATTCTGGGCGATCATCACTGACTATGACTTTGTACCAATCCCCACTTTTAGATTCGATAATAATTCTTACTGGGGAAAGACAAGTATTAGGCACGTTGTAATTGACTCTATTGCCTTCAACTAACCCTCCTGGCTGTCTCCATAAGGGTATAGAATTTTCAAGACTACTGAAAGG